>JAYTNA010000872.1:0-2016 GCA_043748865.1 Saprospiraceae bacterium | reverse complement strand
CAATTATACGGTTTAACGATGCACTCCGAACGTCCGCAGCATCGGATGTATGAACAGTGGCATCCATTAGGCATTGTCGGAATAATTTCCGCATTTAATTTTCCGGTAGCGGTTTGGGCATGGAACAGCACTTTGGCTTGGGTATGCGGTAATGTCACGGTTTGGAAACCAAGCGAGAAAACTCCTTTGAGTGCCATCGCTTGTCAAAACATTTTGCAAAAAGTTTTGAAAGCGAATGACATGCCTGAAGGCGTATCAAATATCATAGTTGGTGACCACCGCATTGGACATTTAATGACGAGCGATAAACGCATACCGTTGATTTCCGCCACCGGTTCAACGCGGATGGGAAAAATTGTTTCGGCACAAGTCGCCTCACGTTTGGGTAGGACTATTTTAGAACTCGGCGGTAACAACGCAATAATTATTACGCCGAGTGTAGATTTAAAAATGGTAACGCCTGCTGTTGTTTTTGGAGCCGTCGGTACAGCAGGACAACGTTGTACGACTACGCGCCGATTAATTATTCATGCTTCGGTTTATGATACGGTGAAAGAAATTTTAGTTCGAGCATACAAACAATTGCGCATTGGCAATCCGTTAGATGGAGGCATTCATGTCGGTCCTTTAATTGATACACACGCTGTCGAATTATATCTTCAATCCATTGAAAAAGTAAAAGCACAAGGCGGCAAATTTATTATCGAAGGCGGTGTGCTCATGGGCGATAGTTATAAAAGTGGTTGTTATGTAAAACCGTGTATTGCCGAAGTAGAAAATAATTTTGATATTGTTCAACATGAAACTTTTGCGCCGATTTTGTATCTCATTAAATATAACACCATCGAAGAAGCTATTGCTTTACAAAACGAAGTGCCGCAAGGTTTGTCTTCAGCGATTATGACGGATAGTTTGCGTGAAGCAGAAAAATTTTTGAGTGTATCCGGCAGTGACTCCGGTATTGCGAATGTCAACATCGGTACAAGCGGCGCGGAAATCGGTGGCGCTTTCGGTGGAGAAAAAGAAACCGGTGGCGGACGCGAAAGTGGTTCTGACGCTTGGAAAGCATATATGCGTCGTCAAACAAACACGATTAATTATTCGACAAGTTTACCGTTGGCGCAAGGCATTAAATTTGATGTTGGTTAGTTAGTCGGTTAGTCGGTTAGTCAGTTAGTCTGACAGGCTATTATCAAGTTTTTTAACTAACTGACTAACCGACTAACCGACTAACCGACTAACCGACTTTAAAATGACCACTAAAATAACTATTCTTGGCGCAGGTCCTGCCGGTACTTGCGCTGCACTCAAACTGAATCAATTAGGAATTGATGTTGTATTAATTGACAAAATGCAATTTCCGCGCGATAAAATTTGTGGCGATGGTATTAGTCATCGTGTCGTGGATATAATGAAGCGTTGGTTGTATCCGGAAATTTATGAGCGTTTTTGCGCCGAAAAAAATATTCAAATTGATTCGTGGGGTTTGCGCGTAGAAGGTACCCGCGACAACAGTTTCGATATTGGTTATAAAGCAGTGTATGATATCGAACATGACACACCACCCGGATTTGTGTGTAAGCGCGTTTGGTTCGATAATTTTTTGGTGAATGAAGTGCGCCAAGCACCACACGTTCAATTTTTTGAGAACACCGAAATTACGGAATTTGAAAAACGGGGTGATGTTTGGTTTTTGTCAAATAAATCAGGTGATTTTCAAATGGAAACTTCTGTTTTAATTGTGGCGGACGGTGCGCAATCGCGTTTTGCACGAAAAATTGGCGGTATAAGCATTGACCCGAAGCATTATATGGCGAGTGTGAAAGCCTACTATAAAAATGTTTCCGGTTTTTCGCGCGAGCATCTTTTAGAATTTTATTTCCTCGATAATTTTCTGCCGGGTTATTTCTGGATTTTCCCTTTGCCTAACGGCGAAGCAAATGTCGGTATCGCCGTCGTTTCCGAAACTGTACAAAAACGCAAACTTAATCTACACAAATGTTTGCAAGAAGTCTT
>JAYTNA010000871.1:0-1437 GCA_043748865.1 Saprospiraceae bacterium | reverse complement strand
AAGACTTTTCATCGGTAAGGAGACATTTGCCATGCCTTTCATTAGAGAAACCAATTCTTTTTCTTTATTCAAATCCAAAAAATGATAAAGAAATTTAGGATTCAAAACACTTTTATCTTTGGGAATAACGGCACATAAAATTGACCCAAGTGCAAATTTGCCGGATTGAAAATGAATTCTTTTCAAACTTTTATCTCCATGACCTGTTGATGAAACTAAAGGAATAAGAACAGCCTCATCATCAAATTGATATTTATTGTGACTCTTACGTTCTTCTCCTAAAACTACTAAAGGGAAAACGCCTTCAATAGCTTTCATGATACCTGTGTTGCCTTTTTCAATAAAACATAATTCTCCTAATTTTACTTTTCTCCAACTCATTAATAGTACAATTAAAATTTCACGAAAAAAAAATCCGCGAAAGCGGTGTATGTGTTTAGCGTGTGAGAACACAACCGCTTTAGCGGTTGAACGAAAAACAAAATTAACCTATCTGATTAAGAATGATTTTAATTTGAGGTAGAAGTTCCGGAATATCAATAACGGCTGTATCCCAAACTGTTCTTTCATGAAGAATAAATAATGATGAGGTCTTTATGAATATACGCACGCAAGCGTTCATTTCGGATGCCTTGTTCAGTGACTAAATCAACCGGAATACCGATAGCTTCAGAGATTTGTTGTTCAAGCATCACCAATTTTAAAAGGCTAATGCGTCCTTTTAAACGAATAAGAATATCCAGATCGCTCCCGTTTTTTTGCTCGTCGCGCGAGTACGAACCAAAAACACCAATTGTTTCGGGTGCGTAAGGCAATAGTATCTGCACAATATGCTGCTTAATATTATCCGAGAGTTGCATTTTATATTTTGTTTACGAACAAAGTTACGGCATTTTTCCGAAAATCAAGAAATGGCTGTGCGTAATACTTCCAAAATATTTTTACTTTTCTCCATCGAAGTTGCCAGCATTTCAATTAATTCCTGCGATGAATGTTCTTGTTCTTCTTCTTTTCTGTTCGGGTTTTTAATATCCAAATCGAAACCGCGCTCAACTATTGTTGCGTACGGAACCCGCCACGCTTGCTCCGATTCGGTGCGGTTGTGCCACCAGTGTTCAATCGCATCAAACTCACGGCGTTGAATCGGTCGCGTTTTGGAATAGGCTTTTTGCGTGTCGGGCAATCGGTGTTCGTAGTACCAAATATCGTGGGTGGCGGGAATTTTTTTTTCGTCGGCGTTGCCGTATTTTTTTTCAAAAAATAATAAGTTGGTTGCCACGGTAGCATACGGAGCAAAAACGGAATTGGGCAAACGAATAATCGTGTGCAGATTACAATCGATTAAAAGTTTTTCACGCACGCGCTGTTTCACACCTTCACCGGTGAGGGAACCGTCGGGTAAAACGATACCGGCACGTCCGCCGACTTTTAATAATT
>JAYTNA010000870.1:0-9709 GCA_043748865.1 Saprospiraceae bacterium | reverse complement strand
ACTTCTATCGAATCGCGTCCGGTGGCATTGAATGATATAATTCCAAAAGCAACGCAACGTTTGGTTTGTCCGGACGGCGAATTGAATCGCGTTTTAGGCGGCGGAATAGTGCCGGGTTCTTTAATTTTAATGGGTGGACAACCGGGAATCGGAAAGTCAACACTTTTGTTACAAGTCGCTTTACGCACGCAAATAAAAATTTTATACGTCAGTGGCGAAGAAAGCGAAGAACAAATAAAAATGCGTGCCGACAGAATTTCGGATAAAAAATCGGATTGTTATATTCTCACCGAAACAAACACGGCAAAAATTTTTCAACACGCGGCACAACTAGAACCGGAACTGTTGATAATAGATTCTATTCAAACTCTTAATTCACCTTATATTGAATCAACGCCCGGCAGCGTGTCGCAAGTGCGCGAAACGGCGGGAGAATTGCAACGTTTTGCGAAAGAAACAAATATTCCGGTTTTTATCATCGGACACATCACTAAAGAAGGGCAAATTGCCGGACCAAAACTTTTGGAACATATTGTTGACGTTGTACTTCAGTTTGAAGGCGATCAAAATTATGTATATCGCATTTTGCGGACGCTGAAAAATCGTTTCGGTGCAACAGATGAGATGGGCATTTATGAAATGCAATCGGAAGGTTTGCGTGAAGTAACAAATCCGAGCGAACGATTGATTTCGCAACGCGAAGAGAATTTAAGTGGTTCTGCAATTTGTTCAACAATTGAAGGTGTTCGTCCGATTTTAATTGAAACACAAGCTCTCGTCAGTAGGGCAGTTTATGGCACACCGCAACGAAGTGCCACCGGTTTTGATTTGCGGAGATTGAGTATGCTGCTCGCCGTGTTAGAAAAACGCTGCGGATTTCCTTTGGCGATGAATGATGTGTTTTTAAATATAGCCGGCGGTATCAAAGTAGATGACCCTGGAATTGATTTGGCGATTGTCACCGCTCTAATTTCTTCTCTCGACGATTTTGTTTTGCCGAATAATATTTGTTTCGCCGGTGAAGTCGGTTTGTCCGGAGAAATTCGCGCTGTAGCTCGTGTCGAACAACGGATTCAAGAAGCAGATCGTTTGGGTTTCAAAGAAATGTATATTTCAAAGTACAACGCAAAAGGTTTGGACAATAAGAAATATAAAATTAAAATTCACTCAGTCGGTAAAATCGAGGAGTTTTATGAGAAACTTTTTAATGGGGGAAAGTAAGGTATAAGGAAGAAGGTAGATAAAAATTTATACCTCATACTTACTTGCACAATAATTCATTATTCAAGTGCAAATTCTGCAATTTCCGGACGGCGATATGGAGAGCGGTAACCTAAAACAATATCGCTTTTAGGAATTCCTTTTTCGAAAAGTAAAATCGCAATTTGTAAATCCGTACCGTCGTGCTGAATCCAAACTTTTCCGGTGGGTTTAATATCAATATGTACGAAAGGCGTGTATTCTCTATAATTGTTATTTTCCCAACCAACGGAGAAAAGTAGATAATGACATCTTTGATCGTCAATGATGAGTTGCGTTTCAACTTTTTCATCAGAAGGAGCAATAGAATTAATATAAAGAATTAATTCTTTTACTATATTTTTGTATGTCGTTATTTTATCCATTGGTCAATTATTATTTTATCATAATCGTAAACAATAACATGAACTTGATAGGCTTTTAGCACATTTTTAAAAAAAACATCTTCCTCAAAAAAACTATTGTAAAAATCGGTCGGTACTGCTAAAAAAAGTAAACGGTCAGCTTCTTTTTGCTTTAAAGCTAATTTACAAAGTAAAAACTGCCCAAGCGCATCTTCAAAAGCATCTACATCCGATACGCGAGAAAAGTTTTTAATTTCAACAGCAATTTTTTCATTACCTCGTTCAGCTCCAATCATTTCAGCACCTAAATCAATAAAACCTCTGCGTTTACCCAAGCGGATAAAATAGGGATCGTGTGTTATTGTCCAACCTTCTTTTTCAAGAGCTTCTTTTACTTGGAAATGATATTTGTCTCTCGCCGCCATGCGATTTATTTTTACAAAAGTAAACAACTTTTACTTTACTTCAAATAATTTTATATTGGTTATGCGTTATTTTTTATCCGTTATCCGGTATTTACATTTTTATGCCTTAATAAAAAACGGATAACGAATAACCGATAACAGATAACCAATAACCAAAAATTAATACCCCAATAACTTCATCATAGACTCTGCATCTTGTTCATCCGCTTCCAACCAATGAACAAAATTTCCGTTTTCATCTTTATCCACCAAAACACGTTTTGGAGAGGGTAGGAGGCAGTGCTTCACGCCGCCGTAACCGCTTAAAGCATCTTGATACGCGCCGGTGTGAAAAAAACCGAGATAAAGTGGTTCTTCATTTTTAGAAAATTTCGGCATATACAACATATTCAAATGCGCTTCGGAGTTATAATAATCGGCATTGTCGCAACTTAAACCACCTATGTTTACGCGCGAGTATTCTCTGTTCCAATGATTGATCGGCAATAAAATATAGCGTTCATTAATCGCCCAGGCATCGGGAATAGTTGTGATGAGCGAATTGTCAATCATGTACCACAATTCACTGTCATTTTGTTGCTTTTGCCCGATGACGGATAAAATTGTTGCACTGCTTTCGCCTACCGTATATTTACCGAACTCCGAAAAAATATTTGGTGTCGGTACTTCTTCGTCGTCGCAATACTCTTTTATCGTACGTACGATTTCTTTAATCATGTAACCGTAATCGTAAGTAAAATTGAGGGAGTTGGCAATCGGCAAACCGCCACCAATATTCAAAGAATCTAAATCCGGACAGAATTGTTTGAGTTGGCAATATAATTTTATTGCTTTGCGCAGTTCGGACCAATAATAGGTTGAATCTTTAATACCCGTATCTACAAAAAAATGCAGCATTTTAAATTTGAATTTCGTGTTCGTCAAAATTTTATCTTTCACGAAATTCACAATGCGCGTGTGACGAATGCCGAGACGTGATGTATAAAACTGAAAATTCGGCTCTTCTTCCGTCGCTACACGCACACCGATATTGCAGGTTCTTGCAAAATGTTCGTCGTATAAATCAATTTCGTCGCGGTTATCGCAAATAGGAATGACATTTGTAAAACCAATACTGTTCACTAAATGTGCAATTTTTCGAACGTAATTAATATCTTTATAACCGTTGCAAATAATAATTTTATCTTTCGGCAACTTATCGCTTTTGTGCAACTTTAACAACATATCAATATCGAAAGCTGATGACGTTTCTATTTGTACATTGTTTTTCAAAACTTCGTCAAGTACGAAACGGAAATGTGAACTTTTTGTACAATAACAGTAAAAGTATTCACCGTTATAATTCAAATCATCAATCGAATTATTGAACCATTTTTTGGCGTTTTGTATCTGTATCGAAATTTTCGGCAAATAGGTGAGTTTCAATGGTGTTCCATATTTTTTTATGAGTTCATATAAATCAATGCCGTGAAAATGAAGGCAATGATCTTGGAGTGTAAATTCTTCTTGCGGAAAATCGAAGGTTTGATCAACTAAATCGAAATACGTATTTTTCATTAAACTTTTGCTGAATAGAAATGGTAGTAATTAATTAAATTTTAATTTTGCGGTGGCAAAGATATATCGTCCTGATTTTTTATCGTGAGAAATTTTGATTTGAATTATTTATTGACTAAAATTTAATTTAACCAGTCTCAACTCTTAACATTTATTTTCAAAAAAAATACACATACAAACCCAACAAGAAACGCCAAATAAACGTAGATGCAATTATCTTTGCGCCAATAGCATGGAGATAAATTATATTTTCAACTTTCAATTTTCAACTTTCAAATATTTAGCGATGTCAGAAGTAATAACAAAACCGCGTCTCAGTAAAATGGTGCGCAATATGTCGGAAAGCGAAACAATTAAAATGGCGCAAATGGCGCGTGACTTGAAAGCAAAAGGTCATGACGTGATTAGTTTAAGTCTTGGCGAACCGGATTTTGATACGCCCGACCATATTAAAATGTCTGCGGTTAAAGCTTTGTCTGAAGGTTTTACGAAATATACACCGGTGCCGGGTATTCCGGATTTATTGGAAGCAATTTCAAAAAAATTTAAACGCGATAATCATTTGGATTATGCACCGAATCAAATTATCGTATCGAATGGTGCCAAACAAAGTATTTCAAATGTGTGCTTCGCACTTTTGGAAGAAGGCGATGAGTGTATTATTTTCGCGCCTTATTGGGTGAGTTATGTCGAAATGGTGAAAATGACAGGTGCTACGCCGGTACTTGTAAAAGCGGGCATCGAACAAGATTTTAAAGTTACACCCGAACAAGTTGAAGCTGCGATTACACCACGCACAAAAATGGTTTTGTTTAGTTCGCCGGTGAATCCGACCGGTTCTCTTTTTTCTAAAAGTGAATTACACGGTTTAGCGGAAATGCTCGGCAAATACGAAGATATTTTCATCGTCGCTGATGAAATTTATGAATACATCAATTTTACCGGACACCATTATTCTATCGGTGCTTTTGAAGAAGTCAAAGACAGAACGATTACAGTAAATGGTTTTGCAAAAGGTTATGCGATGACAGGCTGGCGTTTGGGTTATATTGGCGCACCAAAATTTATTGCTGATGCTTGTAATAAAATTCAAAGTCAATACACAAGTGGTGCGAATTCTTTCAGTCAAAAAGCTGCAGTGACTGCTTTAAATTCTTCGCTTGAACCCACGCATAAAATGCGCGAACAATTTCGCCATCGTCGCGATATTGTAATTAGTTTATTGAGTGAAATTACAGGCTTCAAAGTCAATCATCCGCAAGGTGCGTTTTATGTTTTTCCGGACATCAGTTATTATTTCGGAAAAACGGATGGCACTACTGTTATTAATAATGCGGATGATTTTTGTGATTATATTATGCAAACGGTTTTTGTCGGTTTAGTTTCCGGTTCCGCTTTCGGCGACGGTAATTGTTTCCGATTGAGCTACGCTGCGAGTGAAAAACAATTACGAGAAGCGATTGCGAGGATAAAATCGGCATGCGAGAAACTTCATTAATTATATTGACAACAGACAACGGACGACGGACAACAGATAATACAATATACTTGATTTTTGCTTGATAACTTTTATCTGTTGTCCGTTGTCCGTTGTCCATTATACAAATAACATGAGAAGACGTACATTTATAAACTCAATAGGTTGGAGTGCTGCTATGGCACATTCCAACCTATTATCTAATCCGCTGTCGCGCATGGAAAACTTAACAATCAATAAAAAAATAAAACCGGCGCGATTAGTTGCAGGCGATACAATTGCCGTGATTGCACCTTCAAGTGGTTTGCCGGAACACGTTATTCAACGCGCTATCGGTCATTTGGAACAACTTGGTTTTGTTTTAAAACTCGGAAAAAACATTCGCGCAATACGCGGTTATCTCGCCGGCACAGAACAACAACGCTTAGACGATTTCCACGCCGCATTTGCAGATAAAGAAGTGAAGGCGGTTTGGTGTATTCGCGGCGGTTACGGCGCGGCGCGATTTATTCCGCAAATAAATTACGATATTATTCGCAGGAACCCGAAAATTTTTATTGGCTATTCAGATATAACGGCTCTTCACGTTGCTATTTATCAACAAACCGGCTTAACAACTTTTCACGGACCTGTCGGTACTTCCGATTTTAGTGATTATACAAAATCGCACGTTTTAGATGTTTTAATGCGTCCGAAACCCAATTATAAAATTTCTCTTTGCACACTCAATACAACCGATGCAGAAAAATTATTTAAACCTGCAGTGATTGAAGCCGGTATTAATAAACCGGAAATTATTACTGCCGGAAAATGTCGCGGACAACTTATCGGCGGGAACTTAACTTTATTATCTGTCGCTGCCGGTACGCCGTATGCTTTGAAAAATGTAAAAGGGAAAATTTTATTCATGGAAGATATAGACGAGCGTCCGTATCGCATTGATAGAATGTTGACGCAAGTAATGCACAGTGTTGATTTAAAATCATGCGCCGGTATCGCGCTTGGCATTTTCGACGGTTGTCATCCGACAAAAGAAGATGTAAATACTTTATCGCTTTCCGAATGTTTACACGACAGACTCGGACACCTGGGTATTCCGGTTGTTTATGGTTTATCGTTCGGACACATCAAACATCAATGTACATTGCCTTACGGCATTGAAGCAGAACTAAATACCGGCGATAAAACGATAACGTTATTGGAAGCAGCAGTGAGTTGAGACTTAGGAACGCGAAATAAATAAGACGGGATTAATATCTTTTGGTGATAAATCATGCGCAAATAATTAGCTCATTTTAAGTCGTGGGGCGTTAAATTCGGAAATTGTGTTTTTAAAATTATCTATCTTCTTTTCGCGCATTCATAAAATGTTTTGATTATAGTCTGTAAATGTAAACATACATTAAAGGTATTAAGTTATTGCAAAGAATTTTTTTGGAAATGATATATTTCATTTGTGATGAAAATTTTACTTGATTTTTATTGAATACTTATTGTACCTTGCGCTTATTATGAGCTAAAAAATATCGAATGTGAGGTAATTGTGAAACAAAAAATTGCAAAACACACCTCATCTTTATTTCTTTGTTAAAAACAATCAAAAACAACCGAAACTTCCGGAATTAAAGAATTAATTTTAATTTCAAATCTAATTCTCTCCTTCCGACAATTGTGAAAAATTTTTTTCAAAACACTGATCACAAATGTATTCAAACTTTACAAAAATATTCTTAACACTTTTTTTGATATTTATCTCCTATCTTTCGGAATCTCAAACCGATTTGACAGCTACCGGTTATGATAGTCATGTAGAATTAAATTGGACTCCTGTTGATAATCCGAATGTTACGGGATACCAAATTTGGTCCTCAACAGATGGTGTATTGTTTACACTACGCAAACTCACAAGTACCACCCGATTCATTTTAGATTTTGTACAAGATTTAGGCACAAACGTTAAATTGAAATACAAAGTCAAACCGATTTTAGCCGGCGGAATAGATGCTTCGTTTTCAAACGAGGCATCTGCAACTATCCGCCCGATGTCGGATGATGAATTGATGACGATGGTACAAAAATATACTTTTCGTTATTTCAATGAGTATGCGCATCCGGCTTCAGGTATGGCACTCGATAGAAATAGTTCCGGTGATGTTGTAACTACCGGCGGTACAGGTTTCGGAATCATGGCTTGGGTGGTTGCAGCGGAACGCGGTTTTGTGACGCGCAACGCAGCTGTTCAACAACTTTTTAAAATTACTAATTTTTTAGCTATTGCAGATAGATTTCACGGTGCATTTCCACATTTTATAAATGGTACAAACGGACACGTCGTGCCTTTCAGTCAGTATGATAATGGCGGCGATTTAGTTGAAACTGCTTTTTTGATGCAAGGTTTACTCACAGCGCGTCAATATTTCACCGGTACAAGCGATGATGAAACTTATTTACGCGCCGCCATTACACAACTTTGGGAGCAAGTGGATTGGTCATGGTACAGAAAAGATGGCGGTAATGTTTTGTATTGGCACTGGTCGCCGAATTATGCATGGAAAGTGAATTTTCCGATTCGTGGTTACAATGAAGCATTAATTGTTTATTTATTAGCAATTGCTTCACCGACTCATCCGGTGCCTGCAAGTTTATATCAATCCGGTTGGGCGGGCAACTCGAATTATGTCAATGGACAAACTTATTATGGCGAAAAATTGCAAGTCGGTGCTGCTGCAGGTGGTCCACTTTTCTTTGCACATTATTCTTTCTTGGGTTTCGATCCTCGAAACAAACGCGATGCTTATGCTAATTACTTCACGCACAATGTAGCGCAATCGAAAATAAATTGGGCTTATTGCGCATCTAACCCACTAAATTTTAAAGGTTATTCGGCAGATTGTTGGGGATTGACAGCGAGTGATGATCCGAACGGTTATTCCGCACACGCGCCTTTAGAAAATACGGACAATGGAACTATTACACCTTCGGCGGCTCTAAGTTCCATGCCATACACACCGGTGCAATCAATTGCTGCTTTAAAAAATTTTTATCGTGTGCGCGGTGCAAAACTTTTCGGTGCTCAAGGCTTTTATGATGCTTTCAATCCGCAACGCGATTGGATAGCAAGTTCCTATCTTGCCATTGATCAGGGTCCAATTGTCGGTATGATTGAAAATTACAGAACGGGTTTGTTGTGGAAATACTTTATGCAAAATAAAGAAATAAAACCGGCTTTAGATGCTATAGGGTTCAAAGCCGATGTGACACCGACGAAAAATATAAACGACTTAGATAATTCGAACATAAAAATTTATCCGAACCCAAGTTTCTCGAATCAATGCGTTTTATCTTTCAACTTAAACAAAGAAGAAAAAATTTCGGCGCGCATCGTAAACATTTTTGGGCAAACCGTAAGAGAAATTTGTTCGGATAAAAACCTGCAAGTCGGAGAAAATAATATGCCGATAAATATTGCGAATTTACTAAACGGTACTTACTATATAATTGGCAAAAGAAAAATTGAAGACAGACAATTTTCAATTTTCAATTTTCAATTTTCAATTTTTAATTAAAACGTTTCAATATTTCAATTTTTTTAATTATCTTGCAATCAAATTCACATTTACTTTTTTCAAAAACCATTATTAATCTAATTTTATTTAAGCAATGAAAAAACTCTTACTACCTCTACTCTTACTTATTAGTTGGAGTATGAATGCCCAAATCAATGAAACATTTGAAAACGGGACTTTTACAGAAAATTGGAAAGCTTTTTTCGGCACTACTAACGGGAAATTTCTCGGTATAGTTGATAATCCTAAAAAAGATGTAACAAACAGTTCTAACAAATGTCTCGGTTACATTAAAGGTGCATCTGCTTATGCTTTATTTGGTGACTCTTTGGCAAAACCTTTAGATTTGAAAACAAATAACCTTTTCAAAGTTCAAATTTTTGCACGTCGCGATGCCAAAACAAGTTTTATTTTTAAATTAGAAGGACCAAAAGGTGCGAAAGAATATGCAGCTAAAATCCCTACCACAAGGGGCTGGCGCAATTATTCTTTCGATTTCAGTTCACTCGCTGCGAACGATTCTATCAATCGCATTTATATGTTTTTCGACAATGGTGTAGATGCTTCGACAGATACATTTTATATTGATAACGTTCAGCAATTACCTGCTAATGCGTGTGCAGGTACTGTTCCGATTAAAAATATTATAGACGACTTTGAATGTCAGCGTAATGCAAATTACGGCTTTTTCTATGATTCATTAACGGTTGTGCCAAATCCAGATAAAACCGGTATTAATACATCGGCAAACGTCGGCAGATATTCGCGGCAGTTCCCAAATTCCTATCCTTTCGTTTTGCATGACAATTATGACCCGATTGATCTGTCGCAATTTAATTATATGCGTATAAAAGTCTGGGCTCCGAAAGCGGCCGATATGCTTTTAAAATTGGAAGGTGGTCCCGGTAATTCAGCAAAAGAAGTTCATGTTTTAATTACGGCGGCACAAGCCATGAAATGGGTAGAAATTGGTGCCGATTTTAGCGATAAAATTTTTGCGGGTAACACACGGGCCGTCGTGTTTTTCAACGCCGGTGTTGATGGCACAAGTAATGATATTTATTATATTGATGATTGGCG
>JAYTNA010000869.1:0-2330 GCA_043748865.1 Saprospiraceae bacterium | reverse complement strand
AAAAGCAGAAGCACAAGGGTTTGAAGTGTATATGATGACACCGGACAAAGATTACGCGCAATTGGTGTCGGAAAATATATTCATGTACAAACCCGCTCGCGGTGGCGATGAAGCAGAAATTTGGGGTGTGAAAGAAGTTTGCGAAAATTGGGGTATAAAGCGCGTAGATCAAGTGATTGATATGCTCGGTATGCAGGGCGATGCTGTTGATAATATCCCCGGATTTCCGGGAATAGGTCCGAAAACGGCGGCGATTTTGATCGCAAAATATGATACCCTCGAAAATGTTATCGCTCATGCACACGAATTAACAGGCAAACAGCAAGACATCATAAAAAATCACGCCCAACAAGGTTTAATGTCAAAAGATTTGGCGCGTATTGATATTGATGTTCCCGTTGATTTTGATGAAGAACATTGTCGCATTACACCCGTTAACAAAGAAGTTTTAGCAGAAATTTTCAAAGATTTAGAATTTCGCAGCATCGCAAAAGAAATTCTCGGCAATGATGAACAATCCGCCAACCAATCTGTAAACCCAAATTCTAGATCACAATCGGCAACCCAAAATCCAAAATCCAAAGTCGGACAAGGTGATCTATTCGCTGACACCGAAGACGCAAAAGCAGTACAGGAAATACCGCTTTTTAAAAGTATTTTACCGAGTCATTCTGTTGCAGATAAAAACATTCACAATACGCCGCACACATATCATTTGATAGACACGCCGGAACTTTACTCGGAATTAATAAAAAAATTAACGGACACCGGGCTTTTCGCTTACGATTCGGAAACGACGAACATTGAAGCGGCGCGTGCCGAAATGGTAGGCATGTCTTTTTGTTGCGTCGCACACGAAGCGTATTATGTACCGGTGCCTGCCGACCAAGTTGAAGCGCAAAAAATTGTTGAAATTTTTCGACCGTTGTTTGAAAATGCGGCGGTGAAAAAAATTGGGCAGAACATAAAGTACGATTTAATCATTCTGAAAAATTATGGCGTTGAGATGCAAGGCGTTTATTTCGATACGATGTTGGCGCATTACCTCATCGAACCTGAATTGCGACACAATATGAATTATATGTCGGAAACGTATTTGAAATACGCACCGGTAGAAATTGAAACGCTGATCGGTAAAGGAAAAAATCAACTCTCGATGCGCGATATTGCCGTTGACCGTGTGAAAGAATATGCTGCCGAAGATGCCGATGTTACTTTTCAACTCTATGAATATTTCAAACCGAAATTGGAAGAGGCGGGACTTGAAAAATTATTTTTTGAGATGGAGATGCCGCTCGTTCATGTTCTGACGGATATTGAATTTGCCGGCGTAAGAATTTCAGGTGAATATCTCGCCGATTTTTCCGTTGAACTGACGGATAAAATAAATAAATTGGAACAGAAAGTGTACGACGAAGCCGGTACGCGATTCAATATTGCTTCGCCTAAACAAGTCGGTGAAGTTTTGTTCGATAAATTGAAAATTCCGTACCGTTGGAAAAAAACCGGTAAATCTGATCAGTATTCCACTGACGAAGAAAAAATGAGTGAACTCGCTCTGAATTATCCCGTCGCACAAAGTATTTTAGATTTTCGCGGCGTAGCAAAATTGCAATCCACTTATGTGGACGCATTGCCGCGCATGATAAATCCGAAAACCGGGCGTGTACATTCTTCGTTCAATCAAGCATTAGCGGCGACGGGACGATTGAGTTCACAAAACCCCAATCTGCAAAACATTCCCATACGCACCGAAGAAGGGCGGCGCGTGCGCAAAGCATTTATTCCGCGCGATACCGATCACGTTATTCTTTCCGCCGATTATTCTCAAATCGAATTGCGTTTGATTGCAGAAATGGCTCCTGAAGCGGCGATGCTCGATGCGTTTCAAAAAAATCTCGACATTCACTTAGCAACTGCTGCGAAAGTTTATAATATGCCACTCGATAAAGTTACGCCCGAGCAACGACGCAATGCAAAGACTGTAAATTTTGCAATTATTTACGGTGCAGGTGCGACAAATCTTTCGCAACAACTTAATATTCCGAGAGCGGAGGCGAAAAAATTGATTGATGCTTATTTCGAACAGTATCAAGGTTTGAAAGGCTACATGGAAAATGTGGTGAATGATGCACGAAAAACCGGTTTCGTTACCACGATGATGGGAAGAAAACGCCACATCCGCGACATCAACAGCAGAAATACTTTAGCTTCGAGCAATGCCGAGCGCGTTGCTGTGAACACACCGATACAAGGTTCGGCAGCGGATTTAATTAAAGTGGCGATGATCAATATTCATAAACTCTTTGCAGAAAAAAAACTCGAAACCA
>JAYTNA010000868.1:0-3245 GCA_043748865.1 Saprospiraceae bacterium | reverse complement strand
AAACCGGTGCCTTTTGAAAATCTGGCGGAAGTATATAAAAATAAAAGTGCGTTCTACTACCATGTTTATAAGTATGCGGAAGCCTCAGAAAATGCGTCGAAAGCGTGGACTTATTTTGAGCAGATGCCGCAAGCGGGAAAACAAAACACCATATTGCAATATGAAATACTTTCTAATAGAGCGTTTACAGAGGTGGATAATAAAGATGCGAAGCACGGACTTGAAATTTTTTCTAAAGCCTTTGTTTTATTGCAAGACAATCCGGACCCGGCAATTCAAGCGCGTGTATTTAAAGATAAAGGTTATTTTTATTCGCGCTACAACAACGGTATAGAAGAAAGAACGCTTGAATGTTTGCCGTACTTAGAAAAAAGTAAAAATTTATACGAATCTTTTAAAAATTCGGCAGATAATGCCGCGCTTTTTATTATTTATGACTGTATGTCTTGGATTTATAATGTGGTAGAAAAATACGATTCCTGCGATTATTATGATGAGAAAATGGGAAAAATGCTGCCGATTTTAAAAGATCCGCTTCTTTCCGCTCGTTTTTATTCATTGAAAGGCAATAACTATTATCGCAGACAAAAATATAAAGAAGCGCGACAATTTACAGAACAAAGCAGAGCAATAGCGGAAAAATACAAGTTGGAATATACGACGATTTATACTTTCAGCACTTTTGTGATGGGAACTATTGTGCAGAAAGAAGGAAATTATGAAGAAGCCATCAAGTATTTTGAAAAAGGCAGGGCATTGAAAGTTAAGAACAATTACAAAGATGGTGATCTGGCTTATTTGGAAGCGATGAGGGGATTGTATGAACAAAAAGGAGATTATAAAAAGGCTTTAGATTTTAATATGCAATATACGGATTCACTGCTTGTTTTTCTCGACAGAAGTTCTAACGACAATTTACGTAAAAGTGAATTGCAACTCAATGTTTTAAGACAAGAAAAAGAACTTACACAAAACCGCATCAAGAGTAATTTATACCTATTTGGTTTCGGTATTGCTTTAATTTTGTTGGGTTTGGCAGGTTTTATTTATTACCGAGAAAGAAAAAGCAGAGCGAAATTAGAAGCAAAAAATAAAATCATCGAAGAACAAGCGCAAGCCTTGCAACAATTAGATGCCGCTAAAACGCGCTTTTTCGCCAATGTTTCGCATGAATTGCGCACACCTTTAACACTCATCATTGCACCGCTCGGTACTGCTTTGAAAAGCGATAAGCTCGGCGACAAAAATTTGTCGCTTGTTGAACTTGCACAGCAACACGCCCGTAAATTATTAAATTTGGTGAATGAAATTTTAGATTTAACCAAACTTGAGTCGGGTAAAATGATGACGCACGAAGAACCGACTGAGATTTATAATTTTTTCAGACGGTTGATTTCTGCTTTCGAGTCTTATGCGGTACAAAAAAAAATAAAACTCATTTTTGATTTTGATGCCGACGCACCACGCGGTCTGATGCTCGACAAACCGAAATTAGAAAAAATTTTTAATAATCTACTTTCCAACGCCCTAAAATTCACGCCGTTCGGCGGTGTGATTACAGTTAAAGTAACGCACCATATATCTGATTGGCAATTAAATGTGACGGATACCGGTCGCGGTATTCATCCCGACGATTTACCGCATGTTTTCAATCGTTTTTATCAAACCAATCAAACCACTTTCGAAATTGAAGGCGGTACGGGTATCGGTTTAGCTTTGGCGAAAGAATTGGCACAAGTAATGGGCGGTACTTTATCTGTAGAAAGTATCTTGGGTAACGGAGCCACGTTTATGCTCTCATTGCCTAAAAAAGAAGTTTTAGGACTCGCGGCAGAATCGGACGATAGACAATCGGCATTAGACGATGAAAACGCACTTGACGATTGGGAAATTACTAACCTAAACGTAAAATCCGAAACTCGAAATCCAAAACCTGAAATCTTCCAAACTGTTTTGATTGTCGAAGATAACCCGAGTTTGCGCAATTATTTACAACTCATTTTATCGGATAAATACAACGTCATCACCGCTGAAAACGGAGAAAAAGCGTTGGCGATTTTGGATTTTGGATTTCCGATGGCGGATTTAATCTCTTCAGAAAATGAGCCGAACTTTGAAATCCAAAATCCAAAATCCAAAATCCAAAATCGCCCCGATTTAATCATTTCCGATATTATGATGCCGGTGATGAACGGTTTTCAATTAATAGAAAAACTTAAAGCCGACGCGCGTTTACATGCCATACCGCTTGTAATGTTGACGGCAAGAGCGGAGATGCAAGATAAATTAAAAGCATTGCGCATCGGCGTTGATGATTATTTGACGAAACCGTTTGAAGAAGCAGAACTTTTTGCTCGGATAAAAAATCTTTTACAAAATGCTGCCGTCAGAAAACAACTCCGCGAAGAGTATGTCCTTACAAATGCCAATGCCGAAAAAACAAATGAATCGTCGGACAAATTAATCGGCAATCCGGAAGATGCGGCATGGTTAGAGTCGTTGAAAAACACCGTTCAAAAACACATCGGTATTTATAATTTATCCATCGAAACTGTTGCCGATTTGATGCACATCAGTCGCGCTCAATTTTTTCGCCGCGTTCATATCTTAACGGGTTTAACACCGCATGAATATCTTCAAGAAATCAGATTCAATCATGCCCGCCAATTGCTCGAACATCGCAGTGTCAATAGTGTGAAAGCAGTTGCCGCAGCTATCGGCATTCAGAAAATACAATATTTTTCTGAACAATTTAAAGAGCGTTTTGGCAAATCACCGTCGGAATACTTGAATTGATTTTGGATTTTGGATTTTAGATTTCGAACTTTTTAAAATTAAACTGCACGGAAAAATATTTTTTTTGTGCGATTTTTTATTTCTCAAAAAAAATTTGCGCGAAAAAAATTAAAAAAAGATTTGCGTAAAAAAATTAAAAAAAAAAATTCGCGTGAAAAATTTCATGAAATGCAAAAAATAAAAACCGAAAAATAAATAAAATACGATTGGGATGTATGATTGAGACGATTGGGGTGTATAAATGAGACTTTTTATAAAAATATTTATCTCAACTTTGCACCAGGAAAATTAAATAAAGCCATAAGAAATCAAATTTTAGAACGGCACCAGATAACCGAATAAAAACGATTTCCGAACAAAAACAAATTTTTTTCACTTTTTTAAATTTAATTACAATGTTCCAAATGTCAAATGTCAGAAGTTTTTTTATTTTCTCTTGTGCTGCTATA
>JAYTNA010000867.1:0-1735 GCA_043748865.1 Saprospiraceae bacterium | reverse complement strand
CAAATGCCAATCGCAACCGGAACAATAAATAAAAACGCGATCACCTGCACCGGTTATCGCGTTTTTATTTATGTGTATATTGTAGAGACGCGATGCTTCACGTCTCCACCCACGGAACTATCCGATTTGTTTTGTACCTTTAGGGAAGACGCGAAGCATCGCGTCTCTACAAATGCCAATTGTAATCGAACAAAAAACAAAAAACGCGATAACCTGCACTGGTAATCGCGTTTTTTATTTTAATTTATGTGTTTATTATAGAAACGCGGATCTTCCGGTCTCCACACACTAATTATAAATCGCCTCTACCAAAAATTCATTCATTGGCAAGGCAGCGGTGAACCGGTTTTTTAGATTTGATATAAAATCCGCGCTCAAAATAGTTTCATGCGAAATTTCTTGATGCCAATAAAATTGTGTGTTGGCAATGAGCGGTTGTTGTGCAAAATCTTCGGCAAACTCCGGCGGGATGCGTTTATTTTTTTCGCCGCGCATTTCTCCCCAATATTTTTTAAAATCCGGTGCGTTGATGAGTTCGGAAAACCTTTCGGGATGACCGGCAATAAAATTTCGTACTTTTTTTAAAATTTCTTTTTCTTCAAAAAAATAAGCCCCGCCGGCAATGAAAGCATTCTCTCCGGAAATTTGTAAATAATGACCGGGGTAAAGTTTATCTTTTGTACCGTTTCGAGAAACCGATGCAGATAAATGTTCTTTATACGGTATTTTATCTTTTGAAAAACGTGTGTCTCTGTTAATGCGAAAAAGCATTTGTTTAATCGGCACCAAAGCTAAATTTGGTTCGTTAGGTGCAAGAACTTCCACCAATTTTTCAAGCAGAGCCATAAATGGTTCTTTCGCGTCTCGTTCATAACGGACTTTATTGGCAAGAAACCATTCGCGATTGTTGTTGAGTTTTAATTCGTTGAAAAAATCGAAATAAGAAGGAGAGAGCATATTCAGTTGTTAATTGTCAGTTGCTAATTTTACTTGTTAATTTTTATGGTATAATTTTATAAACTTAGCTATCAACCATTATCAACTAAATCTTCTTCTTCATTATCTGAAGGGAATAATTCGGTGAGTGCAAGAGAAAAATCCGGAAAAATAATTGAAGGCATTACTTCATCACTCAAAAAAATATATGGATGACCGTAAATATCGTTTTGTTCCAAATTAAAACGTGTAATAGTTTCTGTATTCGGATCTACAATCCAATATTCGCGTACACCGGCTTCGGCGTATAAATCTTTTTTAATTTTCATTTCACGCTTTGAATTGCCGGGCGAAAGAATTTCGATAATCAAATCCGGTGCGCCGAGACAACCCTTTGTATCTATTTTTTCTAAATCGCAAATTACGCAAAGATCCGGTTGTATCACTGTGAAAATATCTTTATCGGCTTTGAGTGATTTTTTTTTATTGAATAAACGCACATCGAAAGGTGCAATGTATAATTCGCACGGATGTTTTTTAAAATGGAGACCTAAAGCCAAGGTAAGTTCGCGAGAAAGCACTTGATGCTTCGTATTCGGAGCCGCCATCTTGAAAATCTTGCCTTTAATAATTTCTAAGGCTTGTTCTATTTTCCAAGAAAGATAATCGGCGTAAGAATAAACACCGGTCGGATCAAGTTGAGATAGATGTTTTATGACCGCCATATTTTTAAATTTTAATGCAAAAGTAAAAACTTTTATTTAACCTTCGTTTAAAATTTAGGACAAGCAGTTGAAAC
>JAYTNA010000866.1:0-2459 GCA_043748865.1 Saprospiraceae bacterium | reverse complement strand
CGAAACAATTTGTAAACCGGAATTATTATTTTTTTCATCGCCGACACCATATAAAGCAATGCCGAGACGCACCATTTCAAATTGAAATGCCGGAAAACGCAATGTGCCGTTGGAGTTTAAAACATGTCGTATGGGTTTGTAATTTAAACTCGAAATAATTGTTTCGTACATCGCGCAAAATTTTTCCACTTGTTCGTGCGTAAAATCATCGAAGTGTTCATCATCTGTAGCAGCTAAATGCGTGAAAATGCTCGCTATTTTTATTTCCGGATGCGTTTCAAGTAAAATTTTAAGTTCTTCTAAATCTGCTGCGTCAAAACCCAAGCGATTCATGCCGGTATTTAATTTTAAGTGAATAGCCGGGAAATAGCTTTGAGCTTTGAGTTTTGAGCTTTGAGTTTCTTTTACATAAGACTCATGACTCAAAACTAATTGCTCAATGCTAATTGTTGACTGATAACTGCGAAACATACGCAAAGAATAAATTTCCGGTTGTAAATTATGACGAATCATTGTCGGAAAACTAATTGGTTCCGGATTCATCACCATAATCGGAATATTTATTTTCGCTTGTCGCAACGCAACGCCTTCATCGGCATAAGCGACGGCGAGATAATTAACTTTATTGAATGCCAAAGCCCGCGCAATTTCATCGCCACCCGCACCGTAAGCAGAAGCTTTCACCATCGCCATTGTTTGAGTTTCCGGTCTTAAAGTTTGTTTAATCGTTTGAAAATTATAAATAAGTGCCGACAAATTTATTTCTAAAATTGTTTCATGCACTTTTTCTTCCAATAAATTTGAAACTCGTTCAAAACCAAAAATACGCGCACCTTTTATTAAAATAATTTCGTTAGAAAAATTTTGAAATAAATATTCCGGATTTTTTTTTAAAATTATTTTTTCATTTTTAAAATTATTTTTTTGGAAATTTTTTTTGAAAAATTCTAAAAAATTTTCCGTTGAAATAAAATTCAAAAAAATTATTTCGTGCGCGTTTAAATATTTTTTTAGAATTTTTATTTTTGTACCAATGGAAATAATTTTTGAAACACCTTTAATTATCAGAAGGTCTGCAACTTGTTTATATAATATTTCATCCGGCATGTTGCTTTCTAAAATATCGGAGAGGATAATTGTACGTTCATGATTGCCGCTTTGTTGAATCATAAAATCCAACGCAACGCCGAGCGAATTAAAATCGTTGCTGTAAGCGTCATCAATAATAATACAATTATTTACACCGGTTTTAACCGACAAACGCATTTCAATCGGTTCAAGTCGCGCAATGCTTTCTATTATTTTTTTTGAATCAATACCGATTTCAGTTGCCGCCAAAAAACACAATAAAACATTTTCAAAAGAAGCACCGTCGATGAACGGAATAATAAAGTTTATTTTTTGATGTTTGTATTGGGCTTCAACTATGCGTTTATTATCTTTTATAATGCTCTCAATGATTTTTAAATCGGCTTCGGCATTTCCGAAAGTAATAATTTCGTTTACTTTTGAAGGGCTGGGAAATTCATTCATCAGTTTTTGTGAAGAGATAACGCGCGTATTTTTATCAAATAAAGAAAATTTTTCCGAAAATTTTTCATCTCTATCAGCAAATCCGCTATCATGCGCAGCATATAAATTTGTAAAAATACCGAGATGAACATCGCCGATTATTTTTTTCAGTGCAGCCATATCGCCTTTTTTAGAAACACCGGCTTCTATAATGGCAAATTTATCGGTCGCACGAATTTGCCACACCGACAACGCCACGCCAATTTGAGAATTATAACTTTTAGGTGAACGCATTACTTCGTTACCAAATTCTTTTCTCAAAATTTCATACAACCATTCTTTGACAATCGTTTTGCCGTTCGAACCAGTAATGGCAATAATTTTCGTTTCCGAACATTTTTGACGATGATACGCGGCTAAATTTTGTAACGCAAATAAAGTATCAGATACTAAAATAATATCTGCCTCCGGCATTTCGGATAAATCTACTTTACGCGAAACGACAAAACTGCGCACACCTTTATTATACACCTCTTGCAAATATTTGTGCCCGTCAGCGCGTTCCGTAATAAATGCAAAAAACAAAGTAACTTCCGCTTGTTGAATGCGACGACTATCGAAAGCTAACCGGATAATTTTTCGTTCCGGTGTTTTGTTTTGCAAGGATACACCGTTTATTATTTCTCGGATTTTATTTATACTATAAGTCATGCTTTATTGTGTGAGCATATTCAAACCAACTTTCAAAGGAAATTGTTTTCCTTTCCAAATTAATACGCCGGTTGTGTTTTTCGGCAAAGAAATTTCGATGCGCCATTTCGAGACATCTAATTTGTAACTCACAGAAAGCGTTCCATTAGGGTGCGGTATTTTCCCGGAAATATTTTTTATATCACCTAAGTGAGGTTCAATTTTTACTTTTGAAAAACCGAAGGCATCGCTGTCAA
>JAYTNA010000865.1:0-3459 GCA_043748865.1 Saprospiraceae bacterium | reverse complement strand
GGTGCAGCGCGCCGTCTTCTGAAATCAGAGAACGGTGCGCTGCACCTTAAAACATTTTATTTATTTTATCCTACCAAGAGAACGCAGCTCTACTGCTTAAAAAAACACTCGAATCTAAAGGAGTCACCTCACTATAACCTAATTAAATACTACTTCTTAAATTTATAAACAAAAAAAAGTCGCTATTGTTACGCAACAACAGCGACTTTTTTAGTTGTGAATTGTTAGTTATTAGTTGTTAGTATTGTTTAAAAATTAACAATCAACAATTAACAACTAATAACTATTTATATTTTCTTTTCGTTTCTTTTCTTTTAGCCTGTTTGAAAGTATTTCCGCCGTTGTCGTTGTTACCGGTAGGTGCGCCGTTACGTGTCATAGCACAACGGAAACCAATTTTATTGTCCGATTTATCTTCGTCTTTGAAACGACGTGCGCCGGGCGACAACCAAAACGCTCTATCTGCCCAAGAACCACCTTTATAAACGCGCGATTTATCGCTGATAAGTGTACTTTTTCCGGTTTGATACATCGCTTCATCTTTTGAAAGCGCAGAAAGACTATCACCGTCCATGTAGTTGTACAATTTCGTGCGTCTATAATTTTCGCGATTGGCAACTTCATCATCGCGTTGCGGAACCATGACGATATGACCTAACGAATCTTTTTCAACCAATTTTTCGTTACCTTTTTCATCTTTTTCGGTTTTCTTTTTCATGAATAAGTTACCGCGAAAAGGATCCAAGTCTTGACCTTCCGCATCGCGTAAAGTTAAACTTGTCATCGGGCGGTAAACGTCTTGTACCCATTCATTGACATTACCCGCCATATTATAGAGACCAAAATCATTTGGAAGGAAAGTACGAATTGGCGCAGGACGTGCAGCATGGTCATTCAGATTACCTGCCATACCCATATAGTCACCCGCACCGCGTTTAAAATTCGCCATCATATCGCCTTGATTTTTGTCATGACGTTGCCAGCGTACCGTATTGCCATTCCAAGCATAAATTTTTCTGTCAGTGATACGCTCGTCTTTAGTTGATGCCATATTACCTTGCAAACCGAGTGCAGCATATTCCCATTCCGCTTCTGTCGGCAAGCGATAAGAAGGAAGTAAAATACCATCTTCATATTGCACTTGACGTTCTGTACCGGTGCTTAAATCTTTAAGACTTTTGCGTTTCGCCGGCGTATATTTAGAAGCTAAATAGGCTTCAGTATTAAAAGTTTCGGCATCTTTTTGATCAGGTGTTTGATTGATGAGTCCTTTTTCGACCAAAATCATTTCATTCACGCGATCCGTACGCCATTTACAATACTCTGTTGCTTGTTGCCAACTCACACCAACCACCGGATAATCACGGTAAGAAGGGTGACGCAAATAATTTTCAACGAAAGGCTCGTTATACGACAATTCGTTACGCCAAACCAAAGTATCCGGCAATGCTTTTTGATAAACTTCCGGATAAGACGGATAATGTTTGCTTAACCAAAACAAGTATTCGAGATAGTCAATATTAGCCACTTCCGTTTCGTCCATGTAAAATGAAGACACTGTCACACGACGCGGCACGTTATTCCATTCAAAAGTAACGTCTTGCTCTGTTAAACCCATATTGAAAGTACCACCTTCAATGAGTACAAGATTGGGTCCTGTAGTTTGACCTTCGTAACTTCTTTTTTCAAAGCCACCCCATTTTTTATTGTTGTAGCCCCAACCGGTAGTGGAACTGCGTTCTTGTTTTTTGCACGATGTTAGCAGTGTTGCGATACACACCATGCCGAGAAGACTTAATTTAAGCGATTTTTTCATGTAGAAGAAAAACGGTTTTTGAAAATTGCTTGCAAATATACGTTGGTAAAAAAACTGCAAAGAAAATTGCGCTTTATTATCTCATATTTAACGTTACGCCACATGATTTATTATTAATAATTTAATTTTTTGGAAAAATTCCTAAAACCGAACACGCGCCGGCGAAATTTTTAAAATAAAATTTCCCTGCCGGCTACCGGATAGTGACTGATAAAACTAAAACTTATTAGGGTTTAGCTGACACCGCTTAGTACGCAAACAAAACAACGTTTATTTACATTGAACTATTTACCTTTGTTTCCAATAATATTATTATGCAACAACTTTTGATTGACTTTTACTTTCGTTATTGGAAAGGTTGGGGTTGGTTCGGGCATTATCCGGATTGGGCGGCGGCTGTCGTAGATTGTGAAGGATACGATACGACTGAAATATTTGAAAAAGTAAAAATAGCCACTCGAAAAATAAAATTAGGACAAGCTAAACCTGAAATCAATAAAGAATTAATAGAATGGTTGGAAAATACTTCAACTACTGAAGGTGTTGTGAGAATTTTAGATTTTGGCGGTGCTTTGGGCAGTATTTATTTTCAACACAAAGAAATACTCAATAAATTTCCTCATCTCATTTGGTGCGTTGTTGAACAAAAAGATTTTGTAAAAATAGGGCAAGCGGAATTTGGAGATAATGTTTTAAAATTTGAGTACACAATCGAAGATGCGCTAAAAAAATATCAACCTAATGCTGTTCTACTATCGAGCGTTTTGATGTACATAGAAAAGCCTTACAGTATTCTAGAAGAAATTTTTGAAAGTAAAATTCCACACATCATGATTGACAGAACGCCGTTTATTCCGTCTGCTGAAGACAGACTAACTGTTCAAATTGCTATCCCGAGTGTTTATAAAGCAAGTTATCCTTGTTGGATTTTTAGCAAACAAAAATTTTTAAATTTTACTAATTACTACGCGCACCGCATAAAAGAATTTCCCGCCTTCGATAAAAGTAATATTCTGAATTGTAAATATAAAGGGATGATTTTTGAAGTAAAAATTGAAAATTGAAATTGAAAATTGAAATTGAAAAAAATTAAAAAAAAAAATCGCGTAAAGAAAAATTTCTCTACGCGATTTTTTTATCTGAATCAGAATTACCGGAATTTTCAGAATTAATAAATCTATAATAATTCTTAATATTAATCAACATTATCATGCAAAAAAGAATTTCCGTTAGTACGCAACTCATTATTTTCATCAACAGCCCAATTTGAATTTTGGCGTTCCGATGAATGTGGCACGGAATCTAATTTAACACCGCGACGCAAATAAGCCGGTTCATTTTCCAATTCGATAATCGTTTGCGGATTATTTAATTTGGTATTATTTGTCGTAGCACGTAAACGTTCACGTCTTGCATTTTCTTGAGCCGATTTGCGACGGTTATCTTCATCATTTTCAGGATTACTTTCTCTATTTTCTCTATTACCGGTGAAGTTGGCTTGTTGCGGTTTCGGCTCCGCCGGCGTTTTAGTTTTAGGGAAACGATTGGATTCAAACTCAACCACATTTTTTCCTTCATTAAAATCAGAGCCCAGGCCGAAAAAATCATTTTTCTTCGGAGTTTCTTTTCTAACGGGTTTTTCG
>JAYTNA010000864.1:0-8849 GCA_043748865.1 Saprospiraceae bacterium | reverse complement strand
ACGAAACAATTGCCTTTCATTTTTACAATACCGCGTCTGATAGGTTCCATGAGTTCTAAAACCATAATCATAGAATCGCCGGGTACAACTTTATCTTTGAATTTGCAATTGTCTATTTTCACAAAATAAGTATTCCAATCACCTTCGCCCATTTTCAATAAAGCCAATACACCGCCCACTTGTCCCATCGCTTCAAGTTGCAAAACGCCGGGAAAAACAGGATTATTCGGAAAGTGTCCTTGAAAAAAACCTTCGTTGATAGAAACTTGTTTAATGCCGACGATTCTATCGTCTTGTACCTCTACAATTTTATCTACCATTAAAAACGGAAAACGATGCGGCAATTTTGCCATAATAGCATTAACGTCCATTATGGTTTTTGCGTGTAAATACTCACTTGGATTCATATTTTTTTTATTTTAAGTTTAAGTTAGTTTATTGGTTAAAATTAGAACAATCAAAATCAAAATCAATCCACCAATAAACCAATCAACTAACTAACCGACTAACCGACTGTTTTATTAATTTAGCAAAAGCTACATTTGCACTATGACCGGGTTTATTCGCGACAATATGCCCTTTAATAAAATTTCCGACCAAGGCTAAATCACCTATAACATCTAATAATTTATGTCTTGCCGGTTCGTTATCGAAATGCAACTCAAGCGTATTCAGAATACCGCCTTTATCTACGGCAATTTTAGGTTTACCTATTTTCCGAGAAAGAATATCAAGTTCACTATCCGTCATAGGTTTATCTGCTATAACGATGGCATTGTCCAAATCGCCGCCTTTAATCAAACCTTGTTCTAAAAGTGTAAGTACGTCATGCAAAAAAACAAAAGTACGACAAAGCGCAATTTCTTTATTAAAATGAGATAATTGTTTTAAACTTGCCGATTGCGGTTTCAGAATATCTGAATTAAAATCTATAGACACATCAACACTAAAATTCGGTGAAGGATATGCCGTTAGTTCTGTTTGTGTTTTCTCATCAAAAAAATAAAGTTTTTCTTGGATTTCTAAATACATACGCAAACAATTTTGAGTCTGTGTACCGGCTTTTTCAATTGCTCGCACAAAGAAAAGTGCAGAACCATCGAAAATCGGCACTTCCGGACCATCAATATCAATGATGACATTATCAATACCGTTGCCGCGCAAAGCAGCAAGCAAATGCTCGACCGTACTTACCGAAGCATTTTTTTTACTGATGACCGTACCGCGTGTAGTAAAACTCACGTTAGAAACATCTGCCTCTATAACTGCGCCATTTAAATCGGTGCGAACAAATACGTAGCCATGGTTAACCGGAGCAGGTTTTAAAATCAAATTTACATACTTTCCTGTATGCAAACCGATACCGCTCAATTGCACCGATGTTTTAATGGTTTGTTGATTCATAAAAATATTTCAACTTCAATGGCGCAAATATAAAAAATAGTGAGCGAATACGTTAATTTTATAAACAAGTTAGTTGCTCATGTATAATAAAAATTAAAAATTTACAAGAATTTTATTTTTTTTATCGTCTAATCGAACGTTGATGTTCAATACATCCTATTTTTGTGCCGAATAATGAGAAAGAAATAAATTCTGCCAATAGAATTAATTATTTTTTGATCAAAATTTTTATCTTTTAAGGCGAATATCGGATAATATTTAGCGCAAAAGACAAGCATTATGAACATAAAAGAATAAAGTCTAACGATGAAACTTATTTCTTTCTCACTCTTTTATTACTTTTAAAAAATACCCTGCACAAATTTATACATGAAAAAATTAATACTCCTTATTACCGGCGTTTTGCAAACGATTTTTGTAAATATTTTATTTGCTCAAAATACGGCTTACCCACTTTATAATGAAGCGGCGTATAATATCGTTGACCGATTTGATATTTTGTACGGCAATAAATACCATTTGCACACTGACCAAAAAGGATATATCCGAAAAGATGTGGTAAAATTTATTGTTGATGCAGACTCCACACATAAATTGTCGCCACTTGATAAAGCTGATGTCAAATATATTTTGAACGACAATCCGGATTATTTATCTCATTCAAACGATGAAGTAACTACACTCACCGGAAAACGCGTATCTGAATACGCTTCTCAAGATACTTTAACAAAATCTAAAAGTTTTTTCGGTCAATTCTACCGCCGCCCGGCAGATTTATGGTTTTTAGATACAAAGTATTTCGACTTGCGCATCAATCCGGTTTTGAATTTTCAAATCGGTAAAGATACAAAAGGTACGGACGGAATCATCTTTGCTAACACCCGGGGAATTACGCTACAAGGTAGCATAGACGACCGCATTTTTTTTTATTCCGATATAATAGAAACCCAAGCGCGTTATCCGACTTTTGTAAGTGATTATGTAAAAAAATATGGCGTTGTACCTGGCACCGGTGAATATAAACCTTATGAAAGTAGTCTTTTTAAAGTTACAGACGGTTATGATTTCACAACAAGCCAAGGTTACATCGGCTTTAATGTGACCAAACACGTCAATGTACAATTCGGACACGGACAACATTTTTTGGGAGATGGCATTCGTTCTTTGTTGCTGTCTAACTTTTCAGGTAATTATTTTTTCTTGCGACTGAACACAAACGTTTGGAAATTTCAATATCAAAATATATTCGCCGAATTAGCTGCTTCAAATGTTGCAAACGGAGGAAGTGTACTTGGGAATAAAAAATATGTGACGATGCACCAGTTGAGTTACAACGTGACACCGAATTTTACGCTCGGTGTGTTTGAAGCCATTATTCTTGAACGCGCACAACAGTTTGAATTACAATATTTAAATCCCGTCATTTTTTACAGATCTGTCGAATACGGTTTGGGTAGTCCGGACAATGTTTTACTCGGCTTAAATTCAAAATGGAATATCAAAAATCGCATTTCACTTTACGGGCAATTTCTCTTAGATGAATTTGTATTTAAAGAACTCATCACTAATAACAAAGGTTATTGGGCAAATAAATACACTTTGCAATTAGGTGTAAAATATATCAACGCTTTAGGTATTGATCATTTGGATGCACAGGCTGAGTATAATATGGTACGTCCATATACTTACACGCATTTCGGAAATACAACAAATTACACGCACAATCTTCAACCATTGGCACATCCGCTCGGGGCTAATTTTCAAGAATATATTTTCAAATTGCGTTATCAACCTCTCAATAAATTAGTAATAGAAGGGAGAATTATAACGGCGGAAGTGGGTGAAGACGGAACAGGAAAAAATTACGGTAATAATATTTTATTAGATTACAACACGCACCTTTCAGACTACGGCAATTATGTAGGGCAAGGCGTTCATTGTAATATTACAACCGTAAGTCTAGATGCTTCGTGGCAATTGTATCACAATATGTTTTTGAATTTTCAAACTTATGCGCGAAAAAAGACGAGCGACGACCAAACACGCGATCAATCTACGTTTTATGTCGGCGGTGGTTTGCGCGTCAATTTTGCGATGTTACGACCTCAGTTTTAGTTACTAAAAACCCAATATCGTTTCTGATATAAATCTTTTTAAAAACAACATTTTAAGTAGCTTGCAATAATAGAAAGAATAAAAGCGTTTAAAAAAGTAATTTTATTTTATTAAAGGCAACATTAAAGTCCCATTTCACGTATAGAGAAAACTATAATTTTAAAATCAAAACCTAAAATTTTATTTTATTTTTCAATCTTTATTTTTTAAACTTTCTCTGTAGTCGTTATGGAAAACCACATATTAATTGTTGATGATGAAGAAGTGATTAGAAGATCATTCAAAAGTGTACTGAGCGGTTTTAAGGATTATATTATTGACGAAGCCGTTGACGGATTAGACTGCATCGAGAAAGTCACCAAAAAAAAATACGATATTATTTTTCTTGACATCTCCATGAAACGTATGGATGGTCTGGAAGCATTAGATCGTTTGGTTTTAATGAATTCGGAAGCATCTATCATAATGATGTCCGGAAATGGTACGATTGAAGTAGCAGTAGAATGTGTAAAGAAAGGAGCGTTTGATTATTTGCAAAAACCGTTAGACATCAATCGTATTATTATCACGATTGAAAATGCTTTGGATCGGTCGAAACTCATGAAAGAGAAAAAAGTTTTGACCCGCAAAATCCAACGTTCAAAAGTCCAAGAAATAGTCGGCGAGTCGGATGCCATTAAAAAAGTGAAAGAACAAATTGATTTAGCCGCGCCTTATGATAATGCCGGCGTTTTAATAACCGGCGAAAATGGTTCGGGTAAAGAATTAGTTGCGCGGTGGATTCATGCCAAAAGTGTGCGCAGTCATAAAGAATTGATTGAAGTTAATTGTGCCGCCATGTCGGAAGAACTTATTGACAGCACTTTATTCGGCTCTGTAAAAGGTGCTTACACAAGTTCTATTCGCGACCAAAAAGGTAAATTTGCTTTAGCAGACGGCGGAACGCTTTTTTTGGATGAAGTCGGTGATATGAGTATGAACGCGCAAGCAAAAATTTTACGCGCTTTGCAAGAAAAAATAATCACACCGGTGGGTGCAGAAAAAGATACAAAAGTAGATGTCCGAGTGATTGCAGCGACGAATAAAAACTTAAAAGAAGAAATAGCACGCGGCAGATTTCGTTTAGATTTGTTCAACCGTTTAGAAATGGTGCCGATTCACGTACCGCCTTTGAACAATCGTCGCGAAGATATTCCAGCATTGGTTGATCATTTTTCGGCTAAGTTTTGTGAGGAAAACAGTATTCCCGAAAAAACCTTTACCACTGATGCGCTTGTTGCTTTAAAAAACATGGATTGGTCCGGTAATGTGCGTCAACTGCAAAATGTTGTGATTCGATTAATTATTTTTACGGCAACTAAACAAATTATAGATGTGACAGATGTGAGAACCCATATTATTCCGGTTCAAGACACGCATAAATATGCCGAGTTATTTTTCAGGTACGAGAATATCGAAGATTTGCTGCGTTATGTCGCTTCCGAATATACAAGATTTACCGGCAGAACTGTTCTATAGATTTTTAGTGAGTTAGAGAAATAGTTGGTCAGTTGATTCAAAAATTTATATAAATGACGAACTGACGAAAACAAAAAGGCAAAGGTTGTGTTTACTCACATTCTTTGCCTTTTTTTATATCTTTACGCCGATCTTATGATGATTGATATTAAAAACATCATTTATCATTCATTATTCCTAAACAATGATAGTAGTAACCGGAGCTTACGGATTTATCGGCAGTTGTATGATTTCTTATCTCAATCAAAAAAGCATTACAAACATTATCGCTGTTGATGATACTTTGCAATTTCATAAAGCCGTTAATCTGAGTGGCAAAAGATGCGTTGAAGTCGTTGACAGAGAAAATTTTATTGCTTGGTTCAGCCGTCATATAAAAAAAGTCGAAGTCGTTTTTCATCTCGGAGCGCGAACCGATACGACCGAGTTTGATTACGCGATTCATAAAAAATGGAATTTAGAATATTCAAAAAGTATTTATAAAATTTGTGTGAAAAACGATATTCCTTTTATTTATGCTTCTTCTGCCGCTACTTACGGCAACGGCGAAAATGGTTTTGAAGATACGCCGGAAGAAATGCCCTTTACTTTAACGCCGCTCAATCCTTACGGCGTTTCAAAAAATGAATTTGATAAATGGGTTTTGGAGAAAGGACTTACTGATAATGGACTTACTGATAATAGAAATACACTTACCGATAATAAACTTACTCAAGATGGGAAAATATTTCTATCATCAATAAGTCCATCATCAGTAAGTCCATCATCAGTAAGTCCAAAACCCAAAATCATTGGTTTAAAATTTTTTAACGTTTACGGACCAAACGAATATCATAAAGGACGTATGGCGAGTACAATTTTTCATTTTTTTCATCAAATTAGAAAAACCGGAGTCGTCAATTTATTTGAAAGTCATAAAGACGGCATAAAAAATGGCGAACAAAAACGCGATTTTATTTACGTCAAAGATGTTGTTGAAGTATTGTATTGGTTGTACAAAAATAAAAAAACTGTACCTTCGGGCATTTATAATTTAGGAACAGGAGAAGCGCGCAGTTTTAACGATGTTGTACTCAATGTTTTTAAAAATTTAGACGTGCCGGCGAGAATAAATTACGTGCCGACACCATTTGACATTCGCAATACGTATCAATATTTTACGGAAGCAAACATGACTAAATTAAAAACAACGGCACATTATTTGTATAATTTTACTTCTTTAGAGGCAGGTATTGAAGATTATGTAAAAAATTATTTAATACGGAATAAATATATGTAGGGGCAACCCTTGCGGTTTCCCAACGTGCGGTGCCATACGTGAAGGGCAACCGCAAGGGTTGCCCGTACAAATGAATAAAAAAAATGAATGTAGAAAAAATAATAGAAGAACACATCGAAACGGCAAAAAAAATGCACTTGCTTTCAAAAGAAATTGAAAACATTTGTATCATTTGTTTCGATGCTATTCAAAAAGGAAAAAAAATTTTTATTGCCGGCAACGGCGGTTCTGCTGCCGATGCACAACACATAGCCGCAGAATTTGTCGGCAGATTTACAACTGAACGTCGTGCATTACCCGCAATGGCTTTGACAACCGATACTTCGGTCTTAACCTCCATCAGCAATGATTATGGTTTTGAAACTATTTTTTCGCGGCAATTAGAAGCCTTCGCACAAGAGGGTGATATTTTTATCGCTATTTCTACCTCCGGCACGAGTAAAAATATTATTAAAGCCGTTGAAACAGCGGAACAAAAAAAAGTAAAAACAATTGGTTTTCTCGGAAAATCCGGTGGGATATTGAAGGATAGGGTAGATGTGGCATTAGTCATTCCGTCCGATGATACGGCGCGTATTCAAGAAATGCACATTTTGGTCGGGCATATTATTTGTGCTTATGTTGACGAAAAAATGGATAATGAACAATGAACAACGAATAATTAAAATAGGGCGTTGCCCTATTCTATTGCCGAAAGGCTTTCAGCCTACTTTATTTTTTATCGACCTGTTTTTCATTTATCATTCAAATATTGTTCATTATTCATTGTTCATTTCTTGAGCATTCCACTCAACCGCATTAAATCAATTTCCGCCATTTTTGCATCGAAACGCGCAGAAATTACGCGATTTACACCCGATTCATACACCTGTTGAATTTGTTTCAATTCTAAAATCGTAGAACGGCTCAATCGGAAACGCTCCATCGCAATCGCAATACTCTGTTTTGCGATGACCAAATTTTCCTCTTCCGCTTTTATGACAGCAACGGCATTGACATAATATTGATACGCTAAATTGACGTTCGTTGTCAAATCAAAAACTAATTGTTGTTCGCGCAATTTATTTGATTCAATCTCAATTTTAGCATTATTTACTTGACGTTGAATATTTTTTCCGTCGTAAATCGGCATCGAAAATGTTATACCGGCATTGAGTCCGGCATTTTGATTGAATAGCAACTGTCCGGCAGTATTATCTGTTCTACCCAAAATAAAAGCCGGCGAAAAAGTAATAAGCGGTTTTTTCAGTGCTTCAATTTCTTTTGCCACTAAAATAGAAACGCCGGTTTGATGTTTATAAATGTCGGTGAGTACATTATTATTTAGCGCATCGTTTTTCAAACGCACGACATCGTAACCTGTTTGCACTGCAAGCGTATCTGTAATTATATATTTATTTTCCGCCGGTTCTGTCATTAATTGATTTAAGGTCAATTGTCCTGTATAAATAAGTTGTTCTTGACGAAGTAATTGCGTTTTTTGTACGCTTAAATCGCTTTGCGCCGTTAAAACATCCAATTGATTGCCTTTGCCGACATCTAGTCTGGTTTGTGCAATACGCAAACGCTCTTCATATAAATCTAACTGATCGCGCAAGCCGTTGTACAATTCTTGTTGTCGCACCACATTGAAATAGGCACGCATGACATCATAAATCAATTGTTCGGCGCGCGATTTTATACCCAATTCTCCAAGTGTTTGCAATTCTTTCAGTCGGTCGTATTCTAAATTCATACGTTTACCGTTGTACAAAATCCATGACACTTGCACACCGGCATTCATATTATTTGAAAAAGTAGGCTTGTCAACTTTTAAACCTGTCGAATACGATTGATTGGAATAAGAAGTATTCGGGGTTTCGCCGGCAACAAGATTGATATTCGGTAAAAACCCCGCATTACCTTTCGTGACATTGTTTTTAGATTGCTGCGCATCGTTGGTTGAAATTAAAATACCCAAATTATTTTTCAATGCACGTGACACGGCTTCGTCAAGCGACAATTTATTTTGTGCGTGTGCAGAAAAAAAAGAATTTAAAAATAAAATAAAAAATGAAAAATAAAATGTGCGCGAGAAAAAAAATTTCATAATTTTTTTTTTTTTGAAAAAGATTTTGTTCAAAAATTTTTAGTGAGTAACTCTGAAAAAATCAAATGTCCATTGTCCATTGTCCATTGTCAATTATTAATTATTCCTTCTTTTATTTCATCCGTAGCTTTCAATACAACTTTATCTTGAACGGATAAATTACCGAAAACTTCCGTAGAATCATTTCTCGAGTTGCCTTCTTGCACATCTATCCATTTTGTTTTTCCGTCTTTAATGATAATGATATATTTTTTTTCCGTTGATATCACAATAGCAGATTTCGGTACAACCAATGTCGGCGTTGATCTTTTAATCGGTAAAACAACTTCGGCAAACATACCGGGTTTCAATAAATTTTGCGCATTATCAACATCTATTTCCACCGTTTCGGAACGAAATTTCGGATTAAGAGAACCGGAAGAACGACTGATTTTGCCTTGAAAG
>JAYTNA010000863.1:0-2387 GCA_043748865.1 Saprospiraceae bacterium | reverse complement strand
GAAGGTAGAAAGTAGAAGGTAGAAGATAGAAAGTAGAAGGTGAGAGGGAAAAATTAAAAAAAATCGCGTAAAGAAAGTTTTTCTTTACGCGATTTTTTTTACCTTTTACTTTCTACCTTTTACCTTTTACCTTCTAATTAACTTCAAGCATTCATCGCAATAATTTTTTCCATTTCCAAAGCTGTTTCTTTAAATCTTTCGTCAGTATCCATTAAATCTTGAGCGGTTTTGCAGGAATGAATAACCGTGGAATGGTCGCGCCCGCCAAATTTTTCGCCGATACCTTTCAACGAAGCTTTTGTATGCTGTTTCGAAAGATACATCGCTAATTGACGCGCTTCCACATTTTGGCGTTTACGAGACGGCGCGGATAAACTTTCGACAGCAAGATTATAATGTTGTGCTACAATTTCTTTGATGTAGTCCACCGTAATTTCTTTATGCGCGTTTTGAACGTAGTTTTTAATAATACTTTTCGCCAAATCCATATCAATTTCTTTCCTGTTGATCATGGATTGAGCGATGAGCGATACTAATACACCTTCGAGTTCTCTGACATTGGTTTTAATATTGTAACAAATAAATTCAACAATTTCAGGTGCAATATAAACGCCTTGCAAATTAAGTTTCGATTCGACGATAGCCATGCGTGTTTCCAAATCGGGAACAGATAAATCGGCACTTAAACCCCATTTGAAACGACTGATAAGCCGATCTTCCATTCCTTCTAAATCTTTAGGTGCTTTATCACTCGTGAAAACCAACTGTTTGCCGCTTTGGTGCAACTGATTGAAAATATTGAAAAAGATTTCTTGCGTTTTAGCTTTGCCGGTCAAAAATTGTACATCATCAACGATTAAAACATCAATCATTTGATAAAAATTTACCAAATCGTTAACGGCATTCGTTTTTATGGCTTGAATAATTTGATTACCGAATTTTTCACACGGCACATAAATAATATTTTTCGAAGGATCTTTTTTAACAATTTCGTTACCAATTGCTTGCGCCAAATGTGTTTTACCTAAACCCGTCGGACCAAAAATAAATAACGGATTAAAAGCAGTACCGCCCGGTTTATTTGCCACAGCCATACTTGCTGTCCGCGCTAATCGGTTACAATCGCCTTCAATAAAATTTGTGAATAAGGCATTCGGATTGAGTTGCGGGTCAATTTTAATTTTCCGAATACCCGGAATTACAAACGGGTTTTTAATATCCTGCGCGTCAATATTTGGCACAGACGGTAAATCCATTGCATCCTCTTTTTTAGTACGTGCGGAGAGAAAACCTTTGCTTGCGCCACCGTTTTTATTGTTCTCGGCAATATTGCCATTGAGTATTTGATATTCTAATCTGCCTTTATCGCCTAAAGTTTCGCGTATCGTTTTTTTCAATAACGACACGTAATTCTCCTCCAACCACTCGTAGAAGAACTTATTTGGCACTTGAATCGTCAGCGAACTGCTTTCCAATTTAACAGGTTTAATAGGTTCAAACCAAGTCTTGAAATTTTGATCGTTGATGCTTTTTTTTATCGTATGCAGACACATATCCCATACGCCGGTATAATCTTTTATCATACAGCAATAAATTGTACTGAATAGCTATTACACTACCTTATTATCAATTATCTTTTATTTTCTCGGTAAACAGAGACAATACTAAAAGCGAAAGTAAATTTGGTCATAGTATAGTTAGAAAAATCGTGTCGGCAAATTTACTTTATAATTTGAATTTGCGATAATCTACTATTAAAGTTGGACAACAAAAGTGCAACATTTTTTTGAGACAAAAAAGTTATTTAACGTTTTATTTTAAAAAATAAAATTCCCACTTGAAGTGTAAATTTATTGCGTAAAGGATATAAAACTTCCACCAAATAAGCGATTTCATTGAAAATCAGTGCTTTGCTTAATAAAAATTAAATAAAGTGCAAAAACTTATTAAACAATTCATTTAATATTTTTTTTCAAGTTCGGTATTTAATACCTTCTAATCTCAAACTTGCAATTCAAAAATTAAGGTGACTTGATGAACAACAAAACAAAGATTTCGTCGGCATTTTTTTTCAATTTTTTTTTTATATTCGTTACTGTTTGATAATATAGAGTTTACATTGAGAAAAAAATTTGCAAGAAAAAATTCGCAATAATAATGTTATATCATGTCTCCTTTATTATCAATGAGTTAAAAGAAAATCGCGTTTTATCGCGTGGGTTTTATAGAAAAGTAAGTGTAACAGAGTGTAAATGCTAAAACGGCAGAAACAAAAAAGGGTTTCATTTATTTAATTTTTATTTAAGTTTTTTGAAATTCTTTTTTGAAATTCTTTTGTAACTATTTAGCACGCGAAAGGTGCTTTGTATAAAATGTGGGTGCTGCAC
>JAYTNA010000862.1:0-4854 GCA_043748865.1 Saprospiraceae bacterium | reverse complement strand
ATGAGTTGCGGCAAATTATCGCCGGCACTTTGTTCGTATTCTTTTAACTCTTTAATAAAATTATCGGCACGCATTTGATCCGTAAATTCAAAACCTTCGCCGGGAAATCCGGGTGCAAGAATGGGTCGCACGCGCGAAATGGTGGACACATTTTTAAACGCCGGTATTTTTCCTTGCCGATATAAATTGTAATTATCAGTCCAAGTTGGTTTTTTTTCTGTCGTCGGTGTACATGCTTCGCCGTAAATGCGCACGCTTTTTCCGTAATCTAATGCTTGATTCCAAATAAAACCGGTTTTATTGTACACCAATGCATCAGCTTGAATGTGCGGATAACTGCGAAACCAAGCCCGCACATTTTTTTCAACGTAATCGGAAGTCATCGCCGCATCAGTCCATTGATGCCCTTCAGCAGAAGATTTTCCGCACGCGTGATAATTATCCATTAAACCATATTCTTTTGCCAATCGGTGTTGATTCGGTGTAATACTGTCGCCGAAAACGCATAAATCCGGTGCGCCGTTGCCGAGTTTAATATCGCCGAATACTTGGTCATAAGTTTTATTTTCTTTGATGATGTACAAAACGTGTTTAATCACTGATGGTTCACCGATGCGTTCCGGCACCGGTTTCGGTGCTGTATTCGGACGCGGCAGCAATTGCGCCAATTTTGTTCTGAATAAAAAATTATCTCTTTCAACCGTTGCCGTTAATTTCGGTAATTCATTTAATGTAGGAATAGGAATCACAGAAACCGTTGCGCCTTGATGATGTCCGAAGAAACCTTTTTCGTCTTTTATGCGTGAGCCGTCTCCTTCCAAATTTGCGACATAAATTTTATCAGCCGTCAAAGCGATACCGCTCGGATAAGTTTCGGTGGGAATGAAGCCGATTATTTTGGATTTTGGATTTTGGATTTTGGATTTTGGATTTTCTTTTTCGTTTTCCGTTTTCCGTTTCCGTTGTCCGACAATTCAATAACTGCAATCGCATTATCCATTCCGTTGGCAACGTATAAAAATTTTCCGGTACTATCAATAGCTAATGCGTTGGGTGAGTCGCCAATGAATGGTTTATCGCCTTTATCTAATCGCACATCAATAGAATCAGTTACTACATCACTTTGCGTATCAATCACAAAAATATTATCACTGTTGCCGTTGGAAACAAAAACTTGTGCTTTGTTCGTGCTTGCGATAATTGCATTCGGATGGAGTCCGACATTTATTTCAGTCAAATTTTTTCCCGAATTAAAATCAAAAACCGAAACGGTACCGGAAGTAGTTGCACCGGTTTTTTGGTTGATATAAACATTGGCGTAAGGAATACCGGCTGTTTCTTGCCCGTTAGTCAAATCCGGGATTTTTCCTGCCCAATTCGTTACATAAATTTTATTTTTTGCTATAACCAATCCGAACGGAGCCATACCTGTCGGCACTGAATAAATTGTTTTTTGATCTTTCACTTGAATTTTATTCAAACGATTATTACCGTTTAAAACGACATACAAAAAGTATTCACCGTTTTCATTTTGTATTGCAATATCATTCGGCAGGGCAAGTGTTGCCGGTGCGAGTGGTTCGAAATAAAATTTACGCGCCGGTATGGCAGTTTTTCCATCCCAAACAACATCAAACACCACCGCTTTTTTATTTTTCGGATCTTCCGCGCTCCAAAAAATATGTGTTTGTCCTTCGATGTTTATCGTTTTTATACCGGAATAAACACTCATCAAACTTTTTTCCGCCGGTGTGTTTTTATATTCGTAACGAAATACGACACTGTTTGTAAGAGTGCTGATGAAAGTACACCCGTAACGATCTTCAACTGCCAAAGTTTTCCCGTCCGGCGTCAACACACAATCAAGACTGTGATTTTCTAAACTCGCATCACCGTAACGAATAACAACACCTGCCGGTTCGATGAAACGATTGTAAGGCAATAACATCATACCTTTTTGTGCGAGTATGGTGCTGTCGTTGTAAGTTTTATCGTAAATTTTCGACAATGAATCCTGTGTTTTGCAACCGGAAATGAATAATTGCGCACTGGAAAAAATAAAAATAAATAAAAAGGCATGTAATATATTTTTCATTATTAATCTTAAGAATTTCTTACCGTTTATATTTTCTATTTAAACCCCGGCTGCAAAAATAAAATAATAATTGTGTATTTAGTTTTAAAATTGTGTTACTAATTTTTTATTTAAATAAATAGAGCTTTCTAATAAAAGTTTGGGCAATAGTTTTTAGAAGCATTTCGCGCAGATGAACGCAGATTTCAAAACGCAGATGCTCACAGAAACTCAATTTTAGAAAACCTACGAAAATCTGTGAAAAAAATCAATGTCCATCTGCGGGAAATGCTTTTAAATTCAATTGAAAACAAACATACATTGAAAATAAAACCCGCCAAAAAACGTTACAAAAAATCCACATGACGTATTTTTTGATATAATGTAATCATGACCAATAAAATACTTTTTTCGATATTTTTTTGTTTCCCTTTTATCATTAAGGCTCAAATAGCTGCGCCGAAATTTACGTGCATTAAACGCGATACTTTGTTGTGGTCAGCTCCGACTGTCAATTGCGGTAAAGTAACCGGGTATGAAATTTGGGGTGCGATAAATAAAACAGGACCTTATCAACTCGTCACAACCATCAATAATACGGCGCAAACGCGCTATTTTTTTAATAATCTCGACGGCACTGTTTGGTATTTTTTTATGAAAACGGTAGCAAATTGCGGTGCGCAAACTCAAATCAATTCCGATACACTTGCCGATTCTCCACCCGAAGTAAATCCCATTTTAACTTTAAATGTGCTTGATAACGGTACTGTTGATGTGCGTTGGCGCAAAAATAATACGCAACAAGTCATCGGTTATATTGTGTATAAAAAAACGTCAACAGGATTAATTCCTTATGCAAATGTCAGTTCACGCGACACTATACATTTTATGGATACAAAAGCAAAACCGAATATCGCTTCGGAAGAATATCAAGTTTTGGCGGTGGACGGTTGCGGCAATACGAGTCTATATGATGTGAGTCATAAAACTATTTTAATGACGGCATCGCAAGATAAGTGCGCTCAAACCATAAAACTGAAATGGAATTTATATCAAAATTGGGCGATGCCGATTGCTAAACATGAAATTTGGGTTAGTGTCAACGGACGAAATGCGTATTTAGCGGCATTTGCCGGCGGAAAAGACACGACATTTATTTATAACGGTGTAAAAAATGGTAATCGCTACAATTTTTATGTCAAAGCTGTGCAAACGCAATCCGGTATCACTTCAAAATCAAATGATACGACGGTTGTTGCCAATGTGAGTCAAGCGGTGACAAATTTATTTTTAAAAAATGTGACGGTCAATGCGCAAAACAAACCGGAATTATATTGGACTTGGAACATTGATGCGCGTATTGATTCTGTTTATATTTTGCGTGGCTCAACGGATTCAAATTATACAGTCGTCGGACAATACAAACCAAGTTTGCCGCTCGATGATCAAAGTACGTTCAACGACACGTCTGCAAATACTGCGGTAACTTCATTTTACTATCGTTTGCAAACCAAAGATGCGTGTGGTGTGTTCCTAAAATCCAACGCAGCGCGCACCGTTCAACTGAAAGGTGGTGCTGCAAGCGGCAGAAAAAATTTATTGACTTGGACTTCTTTCATGTATCCGGCGGGTACTATTACAGGTTATCAAATCATTCGTCTGAATAACGGCGCAGCAACACCTATCGGTTTGCCGCTCGACATCGGCACCACTCAAACGACTGATATTGTTGCTTCAGATGAATCTTCTGCATGTTATCGCATCGGTACTAATTTTACTTTTCCTTTACCGGACGGAACAACAGAAGATGCGACTTCGTATTCAAACACAGTTTGTCTGCAACAAATTATCGGTTTTTGGATGCCGAACGCTTTTACTCCGGAAGGATTAAATTCAGAATTTAAACCGCTCTTGGTTTTTAAAGATAATATTCAAACCTATCAATTTTCTATTTACGATCGTTGGGGTGGAAAAATTTTTGAAACTATCACACCGGGTGAAGGTTGGAACGGAAAACGCGGCGCTAATAATTTACCGCAAGATGCTTATAATTATATTTTGCGTGTTACACAACCTGACGGTAAAATTGTAGAACAAAAAGGTATTGTGATGTTGTTGAGGTAGTGTGTTGGTTTATTGGTTTATTTGTTTATCGGTAATTGGTTTATCGGTGATTGATAGTTCGGTTTAAAACCGTCGTCGAGGTTTAAAACCTCGACGACGGTAAATTCAAAAAAATATAAACCGATAAACCAATCACCAATAAACCAATCACCAATAAACCAATCACCAATAAACCAATCACCAATAAACCAATCACCAATCACCAATCATCCATTCATCTAAACTCAAAGCATCTTTTATATTATACTCTCCGATTGCCGTTCTTCGCAAAGCACTCATATACGCAAGCGTGCCACACGCTTTACCGAAATCATGAACGAGTGAGCGAATGTAAGTACCTTTAGAACAATTCACTTCGAAAGATAAAAGTGTCGGAGCATGTTCGGTATTGATATTAAATGATTTAATAAACACCGGACGCGCCGGCACTTCAATTGTTTTTCCTTGTCTCGCAGATTGATACAATGGTTTTCCTGCCACTTTTATAGCAGAATACATCGGCGGCATCTGTTCAATGTGTCCTAAAAAACTCAAACGTGCTTTTTCAATAATTTCCGGCGTAACGTGTTCGCAAGATAAATGTGCATCGGGTGCTGTTTCCGCATCGTAACTTGGTGTAGATGCGCCGAGCATCATTTCACCGGCGTAAGTTTTCG
>JAYTNA010000861.1:0-6718 GCA_043748865.1 Saprospiraceae bacterium | reverse complement strand
TGTCGGCGCGCCGATTTGGACATAATTCGGATCTGTTTTGAAACGGCTATCAAATGCAGCAGATTTCACTAACAAAGATGGCTTGAAAATTAAATTATCACCTTTTAATGGAATAGCAGTACCGATAGAGAAATAATAATGGCGATACTCTTTAGCATATAATGCCACTTGATCAACTCTGTTTTGCGTTAAATCTTGTTCAATTAAACGCGGCACACTTACACCGACATAAAAATTTTTGTTATAGAAATAAACACCGGCACCTAAATTTGGTTTCCAAATATTCAGGTTATTCGCATAAGCCGGATCGGGATCTTGAATATTTAATTTCGACCAATCTGCACGAAAATTTTTAACACTTGCATCTAAGCCAATGGAAAGTTTAGATTTACCGATAGGAATACGATAAGCATAAGAAAGTCCTAAATCAAGTGAATTGGTTGGTCCTATTTGGTCGTTCACTAAACTAAAACCTATACCTGCTTTATCATTTTTAAGAGGCGATGAAATAGTGAAAGATTGAGTGGAAGGCGCACCTGCAATACCCCACCACTGCGTGCGGTGCAAAGCATTAATTGTTAAATGCTCATTGCTGCCGGCATAACCCGGATTAATGGTGAGCGCGTTAAACAAATAATTGGTGAACATCGGATCTTGTTGCGCATAAGTTTGAAAACCGCAAAAAATTAGAGATAAAAGTGTGAAAATCTTTCTCATTGCATTGATAATTTTAGAAAATAGTTTACACTCAGTCGTATTAAGCTAAGGTTTTAAATTTTAAAACATATAGAAACTGAGGGGGGAATCGAGTAAAAAAGATGATAAGGAATGAGAAATATATAAAGTCTGCCGATAAACTTATTCTTTTACGGTCATAACGCTTATCTTTTACGTTAAATATTACCTATATTCTCCTTAAAAGATAGACATTCTGATCAAAAAATAATTAACCCTACCGGTAGACTTTCTCTATTTCTCATTCCTAATAATTTTCTCTTTGAAATGCTTATTTACACATCTTTCGTTACACATAATATTTTTAAAAAAAACTATGCCATATTGTATAAAAGAGGATTAAAATTAATAAATAGTTAGAGATTAAAAGGTTTTTTTTTCAAGTTTAACATTTAGCAATTTTTTCTTTAAGTTATCAATTCAAAACCTGCATCTGATTTGTATTTTCAAAATGGCGGAAATCTACCTGCGTAAGCGATGATACACCTTGTTCTGCCATATACACACCGTAAATCACATCTACTGCCGACATCGTAGCTTTGTTGTGTGTGATGACGATGAATTGAGAATATTCGGAGAATTTTTTGATGACGCGGTTGAATTTTTCGATGTTCGCATCATCTAATGGTGCATCTACCTCATCGAAAATACAGAACGGTGCGGGTTTATAAAGATAAAGTGCGAATAGAAATGCAATCGCCGTTAAAGTTTTTTCGCCGCCGGAAAGTTGTGCGATACTTTGAGGGCGTTTGCCTTTAGGTTTTGCGACGATGCCAATAGATGATTCGAGAACATTTTCCGGGTTGGTTAAAATTAAATCCGCTGTGTCTTCGGAGTCGAATAAACTTTTGAAAACTTCTATAAACGATAAACGCACGGCATTAAAAGCCTCTAAAAATTGCGCGGTTGCCGTTTCTTCAATTTCTTTTATCGTTTGCAATAAATCTCTTTTGGCATTGTTGATGTCGTCACGTTGTGCCGTAATCATATCGAAACGCTCTTTCATTTCATTAAACGCTTCTACTGCCAAATGATTTATTTCGCCGTATCCTTCCAATTGGCGTTTCAATGCGGTTACTTTTTTTTCTAACTCGGACCATTGATTTATCTGATTTGTCTGATTACTTTGATTTTCCTGCTCAATATCTTTTTCATTTCCGTTGTCCGTCGTCCGTCGTCCGTCGTCCCTTTTCAACAGATTCTCCAAAGTTTCCGAAAACTCTACCTCCGCGCGTTCGCTGATTGAAGTAGATTGATATTTAAAATCATTCAGTTTATCTTTCAACTGATTGACTCTAATTTGTAATTCCGATTTCTGCCGATTTATTTTTCTCAAATCATCTTCAAAAGTATTGATGAGATTTTTCTTTTGAAAAAATGCTTGCTCCGATTCACCCAGACTCGATTGTTTTTCTTTGCGCAATTTATAAAAATCATTCAATTGCATATCGAGTGCCATCAAATGCTCATTTTGTTCGGCGCGTTCTTTTTCTTGTTCCGCCAATTGTTTTAACGCGCTGTCTAAAGTCGCTTGTGCTTCTTCGATTTGTTTTTTTCTGAAAACAGTTTCGCGTTTGAGCGTTTCTACTTTATTTTGTTGACGTATGAACGCCACATTTTTTTCATTGTAAACACTCGCCAATTGCGAAGTCGCATCGCTAATATTTCTGAAAGCGGCATCGGCTTGGTCGCGTTTTTGTTTTTCAAAATCGGCAGTGCGTTTACTTTCAAAAAGATTTTCTGTGAGCGTAACTATTTCGGCTTCAAACTTTTTCAGTTGTTGCTCCGTAAATTTTTGTTTATCATCTGCCTCACTCAAAGTTAAACTGATACGATTTAACTCCGATTCCGCCCGCACTTTATCTTGTCGGATTTGATTCAAACGCGTTTGTTGTCTTTGCATTTCGCTGCGTTGATCACTTGATTTTAAAGCATTAAGTTCCGTGCGCGTTAATGCCGTTTGTTTATCAAGTGTCGCCGTTTCAGCTTCATCGAGTTTAATTTCTTTTTCAAGAATTTCTAAATTTTTCTTGCGCCCAATTTTTTTTCCTTCAAACAAACCCACTGAACCACCGCCGATAGAAAATTTTTTTTTCTGAACAGTACCGGTTTGTGCAATCAACTTTGCATCGTCATCCGTTACCGTAGCATCTTTTAAATCAGATTCATTTGCAACAATAAAAACATCTTTTAAAAGATAATCGAAAAGATTTTTATAAATGTCATCTACTTGAATCACATCGCGTGCAAAGACGTGTTGCGTTGTAGAGACGCGATGCCTCGCGTCGCTATGTTCTGATAATTGATCTAAAAGAAAAAAATTCGCCTTCCCTTTTTGCGCATTCTTCAATAAATTTATTGAAGTCCACGCCTCTTCTGCATTTTGGGCTATATAGTAATTCAAATAAGGTTCTAAAAAAACTTCAATTGCGGTGCGATATGCTTCCGGCACATAAATCAAATCGCCGAGTAGCGGCAGATTTTTTTGTCCGTTTTTCGGATTGTTCAAAAATTTGATAGACTCCGGAAAGCCTTCCAGATTTTCTACCATACTTAAAGTGAGTTTAAATTCATTGCGTTTGGCATCTAATCGGCGATGAATTTGTGCCGATTGTTTAACGAGTTCGTCGAGTTGTTTTTGATATTTTTCGATGTTCGCCAAACGATTTTCTTCGGATGTCTCAATTTTTTTTACTAAATCGCTTTGTCTCGTTTCTTCTGTTTGAAAATCCGCAAGTTGCGTAGAGACGCGATGCATCGCGTCTCTACTTTGCGTATTTTTTTGAAAAGATAATTGCAAATCATTTTTCAAACTGTCAATGCGATTATGATTGACGGCAATTTGTTTTTCAAATTCAAAAATTGCGCGTTCCGAATGTTGTTGCGATGTAATAAAATTATCGCGTTCCGATTTAAAATTATTTTGCTCTGCGCGAATTTTTTCTAAATCTTTTTTTGCAGATTCTAAATCGGCGAATAGTTGCGCTTCAATTTTTTGTTCAGTGTTGTAATCGTGTTCATAACCGGAAAGTTCTGCGCGACTTTGTTCCGACTTTCTCAACGCCGCGTTGCGTTGTTCATTCAATCGGCGCAAATTTTGGTCAGTAAAATCTATTTTCTGAATCGTAGCACGTTTATCGTTTTCAGCTTCGCGCAATTCATACACCGTTTTATTCAAATCGCGTTGAGAGTCAGAAAGTTTTTGTTCAAACTCAATATTATCTTTCTTAACTTGTTCAATTTGTGTTTCAAGTGTAAGGGCGTTGATGTCCGACTGTCTGTATTTATCGGAAATGTCGTTAAGTTCTTTTTCTGTACTTGCAATATTTTTATGGAGTTTTGTGAGTTTGTGCGCCGCCAAATCGAGCGACAAGTTTTTATACTGCGTTTTAATATCGAAATAACGTTGCGCGTGTTTAGCTTGCGATTCTAATTTTTTAAGATTCGATTTTATTTCATGTAGTAAATCTTCAACGCGATTCAAATCTTCTTCGGTTGCTGCGAGTTTATTTGTCGTTTCATGTTTTCGCGCTTTATATTTTGAAACACCGGCAGCTTGCTCAAGCATCGAGCGGCGAAAATTCATTTTATCATTTAAAATATCGTCCACCATATTCAATGCGATAATCGAATAAGAATTGGAACCGATACCGGAATCCATGAAAAGCGTCGTAATATCTTTCAAACGACAAGTTATACCGTTCAAGCGATATTCGCTTTCGCCCGAAGCATATAAAATGCGTGAAATAGCGATGGAAGTATATTCGGTGGGTAAAATGTTTTTTGTGTTATCGAAAGTCAGCGTAACTTGTGCGAACTGTCCGGCTTTGCGTTTTTTTGTACCGTTAAAAATAACGGAATTCATTTTATCGAGTCGCAACTCCGTACTTTTTTGTTCTCCGAGTACCCACCGAATAGCATCCACGACATTCGATTTACCGGAACCGTTTGGTCCGACAATACCAATCACGTTTTCATTGAAATGAATTATCGTTTCATTGGCAAAAGACTTGAAACCTTTTATTTCGAGTGAGCGGAGACGCATTTATTAATGGTTAATGGTTAATGGTTAATAGTTAATGTTAATCGAAATTAACCATTGACCATTAAGCACTAACCATTTTTAAAAAGTGCGCAAAAATACGCTAATAAAAGTTTTTTAGGGAATTGTTTTGTGGGCGGATTTTCCACAAGTTGTGGAGATTGTAGTTATTTTTATTATCAACATTCGGTTCCTTACACCGAAATTTGAATTTAAGTTTTCTACCAAATTCGTTTTATAGGTTTATCGGACAAGTATAAATCAAAAGTTTCATCCTTACTTATTAGATTTAGTTTTTCAGTGATGGCTTGTGCAATTATTATTCTATCAAATGGATCACGATGATAAAATGGTAATTTGTTTTGAGCGACAGTATGGGCAAAATTAATTGGTAAAATATCCATGGCGTTACCTGTTACATCATCAATTACCTTTTCATAGTCACCTCGAATTTCTAATTTACCCATCGCCGTTTTAATTGAAATTTCCCATAGACTTGCAATGCTGATTAAAATCTCGTTATTTTTATCGAGAATAATTTCTTTAGTCTTTTGGCTTAATTCAGATGAACCGGAGGTGAACCACAAGAATATATGTGTATCAATTAAGTATTTCATAATTAAACGTAATCTTTAAAATCTTCAAGTGGTGCGTCGAAATCAGAGGATAGTTTATACTTTCCTTTCGAAATACCGAAAATTCTTTTAGTGACCGGATTGTCAATGTTTTTGCCGGCATTTTCCTGTTTTAAAAACTTTACAAAATGTAAAACTTCAATTTTTAAATTTTCAGGAAGCGCATAAATTTCTGATAAAATTAATTTTTCTGTCATCGTAAATTAAAGTTTAAGTATGTCAAAATAATATCTGACATACTTTAAAAAAAATTGTTTTACAAAGATATAGTGGTTGCGATCAAACTCAAAAACTTTAAAGTTCACTATTTTCAATTTAAAACTATTTATTACACTCGGCAAAAATACGCTAATAAAAGTTTTTTAGGAAATTGTTTTGTGGTAGGTGGGTTTTACACAAATTTATTGTTCACTCTTATCTTTTTTAGGATAAGATTTAATCGGTTCATTGACAATTAAAGAATTGCTTGAGTACAACACTTCGTAATGCCGTTCAATGTTTTTATGAAAACTTTCAGGCAATGTAGCCCAATCTCGTAGTTCAACCAAAATAGGGATGTTGCTATCTCTAATTTTTTCGCACAAATCCATGAAAGTATCAATCGATAATTTTTTTAGATTTGGGGTACGGATAACCAAATCTAAATCACTGCCCGAATGTGCAGAGCCGTTGACACGACTGCCGTAAGCCCAAACTTCAATAGGCGTATCGGAAGTTTCAAAAATAGACAAGAGTGTTTTTCTGTCTTTATCTCGTAGTAACATTTTATTCCGATTCGTGATTTTTTATAATTTTAGCCAATGCAGTGGCATCTAAAATAAATTGCGGTAAAAGTTCTAAAGTTTCTTCGGCAAAGTTGACACCGTAATCGTGTGCAGTATTATTTCTATTGTCACGATATTGCAGCCAACGCTCGGTTTCTTCCGCCGAAATTAAATTTCTTAAATGGGCATTGCGAAACAAATCTTTAAAAACAAGTTGATCTACTGCTTTTGATGAATGAAAATAAGGTTTCAATACTTTTCGCAATAATTTACCGGATTGCTCAATTATAATTTCATATTCTTTAACACAAGCCGAGCGATACATATCGTAATCAATATTTTCGATGTTCGTTTTTTTCAATAAATGATACGCTTTATCTAATGTTGAAATACAGCGTTCGAGGTAAGTAGTATCAATTGTCATTTCAACTTTCAATTTAAAATTATGGTACTGATTTAAAATGTATGCTCTGTTTTAATGAGCGATTTATGCTTATTTCTTAAATGAATGTATGCTTTTAGGATACCGTAATGCATATCAT
>JAYTNA010000860.1:0-9415 GCA_043748865.1 Saprospiraceae bacterium | reverse complement strand
GACTGCTTCTTGCGCCACTTTTACACACGAACCGTAAGTTACTAAGGTAACATCAGAGCCTTTCGTTAAAATATCAGGAATGCCGAGTGGAATTGTGTATTCGCCGATATTTGCCGGTTGTTTTTCTTTTAAACGATAGCTGTTCAAACTTTCTATCACAATAGCTGCGTCATCAGATTGCAGCAGCGTGTTATACATACCGGCGGCTTGAACAAAATTGCGTGGCACACAAATATACATACCGCGTACCGCATTCATCAACATTGCCATCGGCGAACCCGAATGCCAAATACCTTCCAAGCGATGTCCGCGTGTACGAATAATTGCCGGAGCGCATTGAATACCGTTGGTGCGATAACGCAGCGACGATAAATCATCGGCAAGCGGTGCAAGTCCGTAATAAATATAATCTAGGTATTGAATTTCTGCAATTGGTCGCCAGCCGCGCATAGAAAGCCCTATTGCTTGACCCATAATTGTCCACTCACGAATACCGGTATCAAAAATGCGTTCAACGCCGTATTTTTCTTGTAATCCGGCTAATCCTTGATTCACATCGCCGATTAAACCGACATCTTCTCCGAAAGCTAAAAGATGCGTATAATTTTCAAAGGCTTTATCAAAAAAAGCATTGATGATTTCATAACCGTTTTTAATCGGCGATTCATCGGTATATGTTGGCGCAACAGATTCTACTTTAAGCACGGCATTTCTTGTTTCACTGTATAGGTGTGTCGAATATCTTTTTTTAGATTGTTCTATGAAGTTTAGCACCCAATCGTGCAAAGCGTTGATGGCTTTGAGCTTTTCTTGCTCATTACTCAAAGCTAACTGCTCAGAGCTCATAGCTAATAACAATTGCCGCGCATTTTTCAAAAGTTCACTCGGAAAAGGTTCGCGCAAACTTTCTAATTCTTTTTGGTGCGCTTTTACAATCTCTAATTTATCGGGATGCGCATCTGCAATATCTTGATACAAATGATTCAATTCCGGTTTGATAACACGCACGCGATTAAAATACTTCGCCCAAGCTTTATTTTTTGCTTCACGCGCTGTTGCTTTAGCACGTGCTTCGATGTTTTCTAAATCTTTTTCCGTTGCTAATTTCGATTCAAGTATCCACGTACGCATTACGCCGTTACAATCGTGTTCGCGTTCCCATTGCAAACGTTCTTTCGATTTATAACGCTCATGCGAACCGGAAGTAGAATGTCCTTGCGGTTGTGTTGCTTCTTGAATGTGAAAAATAGCGGGAATATGTGTTTTGCGAATTTTATCAATGCCTTTTTCGAATAAAGCGCACAATGCCGGATAATCCCACGCTTTACATTCATATAAATCTATTCCGTTACCGTCTTCGTCTAATTCAAAACCTTTTAAGAGTGCCGATATATTTCCTTTAGTGGTTTGGATTTCACTCGGTACGCTGATGCCATAACCGTTATCCCAAATAAAAATGGCGAGCGGAATACGCATAACGCCGGCAGCATTCACAGATTCCCAAAACACACCTTCTGATGTACTTGCTTCGCCGATAGTACAAAAACAAACTTCATTGCCGAGGTTTGAAAAGCCGGAAGCATGAAAAGGATTTTGTAATTCTCTATATTTTTTTGAAGCTAATGCCAATCCGATCGCTCGCGCCATTTGTCCGGCGGTGGAAGAAATATCGGAAGCCGCATTATAAATATTAAGTTGATTGTTCCAAACGCCTGTTTCCGGATTGACTATCGGTGTTGCAAAATGTGCATTCATTTGCCTGCCGCCACTGAACGGATCGTTATTGCTGTCGGCATAAAGTTGAGCAAAAAAATCTTCCGGACTCGTTACTTCGGAAGCCAACATCCAAGTTTGATCGCGGTAATAGCCGGAACGCCAATCGCCTTTTTTAAAAAATTTTGCGAGTGCGACTTGCGGCACTTCCAAACCGTCGCCAAAAATACCGAATTTAGCTTTACCTGTCAGTACTTCACGTCTACCGATTAAACTGATTTCCCGACTTGTGACGCACAATTCATAATCTTTCAGAACAGTATCAAGAAAATCGTTATTTTTTTTTGATGATGTACTTTTAATTTCCGGCACATCAAGCGACACATTCAGAGACAGCGTATCAGGCATTGTATATTTATGGATGTGAAGTTTTACTTACTTTTTATTACATTTCTAACAAGGTGCAAAATTAATTAAATTTTTTGAAATCAGGAAATTATTTACAATAATGCTGTATCCCTTGATAACGTGATATGATATAGGAATTTAATTTTGTAAATTCGTTATTTCTCGCTCGCTTTTTTATCAATGCAGTGATTAAGGCACATAGTGTGGGCGACTATAATGACAAAGAATTATTTTTCAACAACTTTTTATGGCTTTTAGTTCTATTTTGTCACTTTAAAATTTTTTAGATAAGCCGGCTTCGTCGGCAGAAGGACTTGAGAGGAGTGAAGCAGTTTTTTTAATTTGTATGAACTTTGATGGGAAATAGGACCGTGCGGTGATAATGGTGTGGACGATGTGCGAATACAAAACGCGCCGACACTCCCTGAAGTTGCGTATCGGCACGTCAGCACTTGCACCTGAAATCAATAGGCTGCTGCTGTTCTTCGATAATGGTTTTTTTCCGGAATAGCTTCCGATAAATTTTTAAAAGCAAAACCGCGTTCAGTATAATACTCCAAAACACGCGGTAAAGCATATTTCATACGCTCTGCTGCTTTTAAGCTGTCATGAAAAACGACTATAGAACCGTTTTGAGCAAAAAGCAAAACATTTTCTAAGCAAGTTTCTTTTGATATTTCAGTATCAAAATCACCGCTCAAAACATCCCACATCACAATTTTGTAGTAACGTTGCAGCACTTCCGACTGTTTTGGTGTTAAATGACCATACGGCGGACGAAACAACGGCGACTCAACTACTTGCGCGCACCGGCGCACATCCATCAAGTAAGGTAATAAATCTGTTTCCCACCCATTTTTATGGGTGGCTGTGTGATTACCTATGGTGTGACCGTCATCTTTAATGCGTTTCAGAATATCAAAATGTTTTTGCGCATTATCGCCGACACAGAAAAAAGTGGCTTGAGCATTGTACTTTTCCAACGTTTGTAACACCCACGGTGTTACTTCCGGAATAGGACCATCGTCAAAAGTTAAGTATAGAACTTTTTCGTCGGTAGGCATTTGCCATAAATAGTTCGGAAATAAATTCCGAATCAGCTTCGGTGTTTTGATAAGATACATGGGGTGGTCGTTTAGAAGTCGAAAAAAATCAAAAAGATTCTTTCAGCTTAGTGTTTAAAATTATAAGACACGGTTATAAGAAAATTATTTAAAATGCAAGTCGGTTATTTAAATATGTATTAGCGGATTATAATACTTTGTAAACGTTTCAAAAATTATTTTCGCTGCTTGGTTTTTTTAAATTTTATTTTTTTTTGAATTTTATTTTGAAAAAAATATTTAAAGTGACGTTCGACGAAAAAAAACGCGGTTTTATCGTATTTATTATTAAGTAAATTTATTTTGATGCACTTTTGCAACAGTAAATAACATCTAAGAAAAAAATTTAAACAGAAAAAGCATGAGTGATCTTTGGAATAAATTAAAAGGCGTTTTTGTGGTGGAAGATGCCAACGCACCAACTCAACAAAATTCAACAATGACAAATGTAAACGGTACAAGTTCTTCGACGAATACGGTATCCGAAATGAATAATACTTACGTCAACCCTGCAACTGTGCTAAATAATAGTACAGGAGTTGTCAATGTAAAATTTATGGAAGTGCTTTTCGGTGCACTTGAAAAAGCGAATTTGCCGGGTTTTGATTATTTAGAATACAAACAAGCACTCGCACAATTATCAACGATGCCGATGGATGAAGCAACGCGCTATAAATCGGCTTATGCTATGGCACAAACGATGGGTGTTACTGCAGAAAATTTAGTCAATACGGCTTTACATTATTTAGACGTGCTGAAACAAGAAGAAGGTAAATTCAATCAAAGTGCCGAGTCTCAAAGACTCAGTCAAATTGAAAGCAGAAATTCAAACGTCAAAAATTTGAGTGAAATCATTCAACAAAAAGAAGAACAGATAAGAAAATTGACCGGAGAAATTGAAGCGCATAAACAACAATTACAACAAACGCAATCTGAAATTGCTCAAGCTGCCGCAAAGATGGATCAAACAAAATCGGATTTTGGTACAGCTATTAAAACGATTACAAATCAAATTTCAATGGATATTAATAATATGAAAAACTACTTGAAATAAATTTTCGCAACGAAACAAAAAAAAGTACAAACCGGCGACTTTTACTGTTCAAATGACCACTAAATATTATTAATAGCACCTAAAAACGCTCCGTGAATTAATTTCGGAGCATTTTTTTTTTATTTTAAGTAAATTTATCAAAAAATATAGAGTGAACTTATAAAAATAAAAACTTAGTTAAAAGAAATTTTATCTAAATATTAATCTGCTGAAGTAAAAAATACAAAATTATGTTTTAAGTTTAATTTTCAAACTAAGTGCATATCTAATATACAAATGTTTGTCGCAGTTTTGCACTATTAATTATCAACTACAGAACAAAATAGTAAACTCTGAGATTCAAGTTATTACCTTTTGTTTATAATCTATCGTCCTTTAAACTAAAAACCAGTTAATTTTATGAATTATTTTACTAAAAGTTTTCTTGCAGCCTTTTCATTCTGTTTATTTACAGTCATTTGTCAAGCACAAACACCGCTGCCGGCAGCTGCGCCAGCAGCGGATACAACCAAAAAAGATGTACCACTCAGTATCACAGGTGGTGTTGATGCTTATTATCGTTATTCGGGAAGTAAAGCGGGGTCGCTTACAAGTTATACGGGTGCGTCAAATGCTTTTCAATTAGGTACGGCGAATATTGTAGTGGCTAAAGATTTAGGTAAAATCGGTTTCGTTGCCGATTTGTTTTGGGGACAACGTGCGCAAGAAACAAATTACAATTACAATTTGCCTACAACGACGCTTACTGCCATTAAACAATTGTACGTAACGTATAAACCGTCGGATAAATTAAAATTCACACTCGGACAATTTACTACTTTTTTTGATTATGAACTCATTGAGGCATACAATAATTTGAATTATTCAATGTCTTATACTTTTTCTAACGGTCCATTTTTTCATACAGGTTTAAAAGCTGAATATGCCATCACGCCGGAATTTTCTGCATTGGTAGGTATATTTGATATTACAGATACCAAAGGTTTTTCTGATAATAAACATTTTGGCGCGCAACTCGGATATGCTAAAGGCAGCTTTAAAGGTTATTTGAATTTTTTGACGGGAACAGGAATTGATTCGGCTTCGAACACCAATATCAATTTTGTAGGCAGTTATCAAGTAACACCGAAATTTGGTTTGGGTGTAAATGTGGAAACAAAAAGTGTTTCACCATATACTAAATCAGGAAATTCAACTTCAAACAGTTGGACAGGCATAGCAATTTACGCTAACTATGCCGTAAGCGATAAATTTGTTTTGGCTTTACGCGGCGAAAACTTTGATGATAAAAAAAATATAGTAGGGTATGGTACGACGATAAACGAACTCACACTTTCAGGAAATATAAAAATTGATGCACTTACTATAATCCCTGAAATTCGTTTTGATTCGGCAGGTGATAATAAAAAATTATTCGGTACAGGTACAAATGCAAGTGTATCTGATTTTTCTTTTTTGTTGGCTGCGGTTTATAAATTTTAATAAATTATAAATTACGAATTTCAAATCACTTTTCAGTTCGAAATTTATAATTTATTACGTTAAAAAGATGAAAAAACCCTTTATCTTAGTTTTCATAGTTATTTTTGCAGCATTATTCGTCATTGGTTTATGAATCAGAATTTTCAGAATTAATAAAATGTAAGCTGGCAAATTAACATTCTTTCAATTCTGAAAATTTTGAAAATTCTGATTCAGAAACCGATAAAATACGAATAGCAAGGAACACAACCAATAACAAATTAATCTTTTCAAATTATTTATCAAATATGAGTTTATCAAGATTTAATGCTTTAGATACCATCTTCAACCGCACGGAGTTTGATGTAAGTCCTGTTGAAATGCCCGCAGATAAAATTGCGGATTTTTATGGTGAAAGTGTTTTCAATGATGCTGCCATGAAGCAGTATTTAGACGAAACAACTTATCTCGGCGTAAAAGCCGCTATTCAAAACGGTACAAAATTATCGCGTGAAACAGCGCAAGTAATTGCAAACGGCATGATGGCTTGGGCGCAAGAAAAAGGTGTCACGCATTTCACGCACTGGTTCCAACCTTGGACCGGAAAAACTGCGGAAAAACACGATTCATTTTTTACTTTGACACCGAATGGTGAAGTGATGGAAGAATTTAGCGGCGATGCACTCGTTCAACAAGAACCTGATGGTTCTTCTTTTCCTTCCGGCGGCATGCGTGCTACTTTTGAAGCGCGTGGTTATACGGCTTGGGATCCGTCATCACCGGCATTTATTTTTGAAACATCTTCGGGTAAAACTTTGTGCATTCCGACCGTATTTTTTACTTACTCAGGTGATGCAATGGATTTCAAATTGCCGCTATTGCGTTCTCAAGACTATTTGAGTAAAGCAGCTGTTCCGGTAGCACAATTGTTCGACACGAACATAACAAAAGTTTCTGCCACTTTGGGTTGGGAGCAAGAATACTTTTTGATGGACGAAGCCTTGTATAACTTGCGTCCGGATTTAATTTTAACAGGCAGAACTTTGGTGGGTAAACTACCGGCGAAACACCAAAACTTGGAAGACCATTATTTCGGTTCTATTCCTGAACGCATTTATGCTTTCATGCGCGATGTAGAAACCGAAGCGCACAAATTAAGTATTCCATTGCGTACGCGTCACAACGAAGTGGCACCTGCACAATACGAATTTGCGCCGATGTTTGAAGAAATTAATGTCGCTGTTGACCACAATAATTTATTGATGGATTTAATGGAGCGCGTTGCACGTCGTCATAAATTAGTAGCTTTATTCCACGAAAAACCATTTGCAGGTGTAAACGGATCAGGTAAACATAATAACTGGTCGTTGGGAACAAATACCGGCAAAAATTTATTATCTCCGGGTAAAGAACCGGGTAAGAACTTAATGTTTTTAACTTTCTTTGTCAATACAATTCGCGCCGTACACGAGCACGCCGATTTAATTCGCGCTTCGATTGCAACAGCCAATAATGATCACCGTTTAGGTGCTAATGAAGCACCGCCGGCAATTATTTCTGCTTATTTGGGCGATACGATGTCAAAATTGTTGAACGACTTAGATAGAAAAGGTGCATCTGATGCAACGGGTGTTAAAACTGCTTTGGATTTAGTAGAAAAAATTCCGTTAATTGAAAAAGATACAACCGATCGCAATCGTACTTCGCCTTTTGCATTCACGGGCAATAAATTTGAAATTCGCGCTGTAGGTTCTTCGCAAAACTGCGGAGGCCCGATGACAGTAATGAATACTATTGTAGCTGCGCAGTTAGTGAAATTTAAAACGGAAGTAGATAAATTAATGGCGGCAGGAAAAGCAAAAGAAGAAGCTATTCTTTCTGTCGTTATCCGCTACATCCGCGAATCTAAAAAAGTACGTTTTGAAGGCAACGGTTATAGTCAAGAATGGAAAGAAGAAGCAGAAAAACGCGGCTTGAATAATTTTACAACAACACCTGAAGCTCTGAAAGCCTACTCTACAAGAAAAGCAATTGATTTATTTTCAAGTACAGGTGTATTTTCTAAAAAAGAATTACACGCTTTCCAAGAAGTTCAATACCACAATTACGTTTCTAAAATCCAAATTGAAAGTCGTACTTTGGGTGAAATGACGGCGAGCTTAATTATTCCGTCGGCTATTTCTTATCAAAAAAAATTAGCCGACAATATAGCGCAATTAAAAAATATTGGTTTATCTGCCGACAGTTACGCCGTACAATTAGAAATCGTTGAAGCAATTAGTACAGCGATTACTGCTGCCGCACATACGGTTAAGCACATGACAGAAGTGCGCAGAAAAGTAAACGAACTTGATTCTATCGAAATGCAAGCGGAAGGTTATTGCAACGAAATAAAACCATTGATGGAAAGTATTCGCACACACTGCGATCGCTTAGAATATTTGGTAGAAGACGCTGCTTGGCCTTTACCAAAATACCGCGAAATGTTTTATATCAGATAAGTTAGTGATTAGTGATTATTTAAAAAATAATTTTTAATTCTTAATTAAAAAAGGCATACCGATTTATTTCGGTGCGCCTTTTTTCTTTTTTTAAATTTAAACCCGTATTTATAAATCAAAAAGCGTAATTTTGTTTTGATTTTTTTAAGACCTATTTCTCATTAAATACATAAGATCATGTTTCCTGTTTTAGCTATCCTCATTGTTGGATTTTTATTTTTATCGGTCGTCACCGTTCAACAAGGTTCGGTTGCCGTTATTACTTCATTCGGAAAATACCGCCGCATTATGCGTACCGGTTTGGGATTTAAAATTCCTTTCGTAGAAGATATTTACAAACGTATTTCTACACAAAACCGCTCGGTTGAAATTGAATTTCAAGCAATCACTTCCGACCAAGCCAACGTACATTTCAAAGCACTTATTTTATACGCTGTAAAAGATGAAACGGAAGATGCGGTCATGCGTGCTGCGTTCAAATTTGTGAACGAGGCAAATTTTATGCAATCACTTATTCGTTCCGTCGAAGGTTCGGTGCGCGGTTATGTAGCCACACGCAAACAATCGGAAGTTTTGAGTTTGCGCCGCGAAATTGTGCACGATGTAAAAGATCAACTCGATCATGTACTCGAAGATTGGGGTTATCACCTCATTGATTTGCAACTCAATGATATTACTTTCGATGAAGAAATTACGCGCTCGATGGCAAAAGTTGTTGCATCCAATAATTTAAAAGCGGCTGCCGAAAATGAAGGTCAAGCTTTACTCATCACAAAAACAAAATCTGCGGAAGCATCCGGTAATGCCATAAAAATTGAAGCAGAAGCAGAAAAAATTGCTGCGCAATTTCGCGGCGAAGGTGTGGCACTTTTCAGAAAAGAAGTCGCGCATGGTATGGCAGAAGCCGCAAAAGAATTAGAAGATGCTAAAATGGATTCATCTATTCTTATGTTTGCGATGTGGACAGAAGCGATTAAAAATTTTGCAGAACAAGGTAAAGGCAATGTTATTTTCTTAGACGGCTCTACTGATGGTTTTCAAAAAACCATGAAAGAAATGATGGCGATGAATCAACTTTCTAAGTAGTTATTGGTTTTGCATTTATCGGTTAATTTGCTTTTAACTGCTTCCTTACCCAATGTGGTTTCAATTATGCAGGGACAGGTCGCGACCTG
>JAYTNA010000859.1:0-7208 GCA_043748865.1 Saprospiraceae bacterium | reverse complement strand
AAAAACAGAAAGTCCGGTTTTTGACGATAAGACGATGACAATGATGGATTTTACTATTCCTCAAATCAACGATACGCGTTTTATATATATTCTGCCGTTCTCGAGTCGAGAAGCGTTAATAGAAATGACCGTTTTTTCGCCCGATATTTATGCCGATATCATTTACGAAGATGTACTGAATGCATACATGACTAAATATTTTGCGGGGGTTAAATTTGCAATTATAAATACAGAAAAAGGCGCAATACCTATGACTGATGCACTTTTTTCTCGATTAGGTACGTCAGGCGAAATACTGATTGGTACTGCTGCCGGCATGGTAAAAGCTACAACCGGTTATGCCTTCAAACGTATCGGCAGAGATTGCAAGCAACTTGCCGAAGATACCGCACATAAAAAACCGCTTCGGTGGACTGCTACGAAAGGCAGATTCAGATTTTATGACAAATTACTTTTAGGTATTATTGACGATGAACCTGTGAAGGGGAGCGTTATTTTTGAAGCACTTTTCAAAAAACTCCCAATGATAAATATTTTTCGATTCTTGGATGAAGAAACTTATCTGTGGGAGGAATTGCATCTGTTCACTAAGTTACCGTTTGCACCTTTTTTAAAACAAGTTTACAAGCAATGGATGCAGTGAAATGCAGACTAAATCAACTTATACAAACGCCGACGCTCATAAGTATCGGCATTGGAATCGCACTGCTTTTGTGGCAACAAGCGACAGGTGGTCTTACGCCGATAGTTCAAAGTGTATTTTTTTTTGGTTTCATTGCACTGACGGGTATTCCGCACGGTGCAATTGACCATTTAGTAGAGAAAGAAACGGCACAAAGACAAAATAGAAACTTTGATTTAAAATTGTTTTTGTTGAAATATATACTGACGATTTTGCTTTACGGTTTAATGTGGTATATATTTCCAAGTATCAGTTTGATATTTTTTCTAATTATTTCAGCCGAACACTTCGGCGAAACAGATATTGAAAAAGTACCGGAATCTACGAGTTGGCACATCACGCGCTTCGTTTTTGGTGTTTTTATTATATTTTGGCTTTTACTTTTTCATTCATCGGAAACTACCGAAATTTTACAGCGCATCAGCAAAAATAATACGAACGTTATGCTTCTGTGGCACGGAGCAGTAAAATTCTCGACGGTACTTTTAAGTTTGTCGGCATCTTTATTTGTCTTGTTTTTTTATTTTTCAAATAAAAACAAAGTTGCAATTTTCGACAAAAGTAGATTCTTACGGCTCTTTGTTCTTTTAATTTTGACTTGCTTATTACCGTTACTGCCTGCATTTGCAATTTATTTCGGCGGCTGGCACGCTATATGTTCATTAAAAAATATTCATGATTACTTAATCAATGATATAATACACAATGAACTGAAATTTTCGCAACACTCAATTATAAAAATCTGGAAAAAGACAATTGTTTTCAGCGTTTTAGCAATTTTGTTTTTCATAGCTGCTGCTTGGTATCGTTTACAATTTTTCAGTACTTGGGATCCTCTGCCTTCACTTTTTATTTTTTTGTCGCTCATCACCTTACCTCATCTTGAAGTTATGCGCAAAATGAATAGGTGATCTAAATATAATCAAAAAAAAATCATCACCCTTTTGAGGGGGTGATGATCAATACTATGGAAAAACACACTAAAACTTTAAGTTAAAAAATACCGAACAATTAAACTGCCGGTATTTACCGGTAACGAACGTTCACCAATTTTGTACTCAATGCAACTTCAAAACGGCGTAAAACATCGCCCGAAGGTACAGCTTCTCCCGATTCAATAGCTTCAATATTGTATTTCGTTAACCGTGTTTTTTCTGCCAACTGTTGTTGACTTATGTTTTTTTCTAAACGCGCTAATTTTATTTGATCGCCCAACGGAATAGTTTGAATATCATAAAACTCTTTCGATGATTTTACCTCCACTTTACCGGTATTTGGTGAAAGTCCTTGAATAAAACCCACAATCATCAAGACAAGAAGTCCAACGGAAACTAATTTGGTCATAGTATGTGTATATTGCTTGTTTGGAATAGTTGAAATATTATAAAAAAAATTCTTACGCTATCAAATTGTATAGGAATCTTTTAATTATTTTACTCAATTATTCTGTAAATATGAAATCGGAAAATTATAAATCATCAAGTCGCGTTAAATCATATTGACGGATCACAGAAAGTATTTTTTTATCATAGTCACCATCGGTAGCATAACCAAATTCGCGCAAACCTTTTGCCCAAGCGTTGATATTCTTACCGTACTTCACTAATTCCCGATACTTATTTTTCATTAAAAATTGACTGTGCGCACGCCAAGAACTTGGTGCATCTGTATATTTTATAAAAAAATCTTTGTGATGATCATCCGTATAATTACTGCAATGTCCCTTCGGACAAGTTTTTGAAAAACATTTGATACCGAAATGGTTATTGTTTTTTATCGCTAAAACACTTGTACCGGCGCGACTTTCAATAATCGCTTGAGCCATACTTATGCTTGCAGGAATACCGCAATGATCCATTTCAGCAACAGCTATCGGTGCAAAACGCTCAATATAATTTTTGACTTGAGTGGCATGAAGCTCTTCCGGTGATGCAGGTGCTAAATCGAAAGACATCTTACCATAATCGTCATTACCGGCAACCTTTTGTACATAGTGACTGTTGTGCGTTCTCCCGTATTTGTTACTTGATGCAAATTTACTACTGTTTGACTCAAATGCAATACCTCCGTTCCAAATTATAAACATAATTATTCCCAATATAGATACTTTAACTACATTAAGTAATGGTACTTCACCTAAAATGCCAAATGAATAACGGTGCAAGACATGTTGCAGTGCAGTTGTTGTCCGATAGAAACCTTGCAAAAAATGTTCTATCATGTCTTTAAAATGCTCGGATGCCGGCATTTGTTCGGCGTTTTTTAAACCGGTTTGTTTGTAAACGACTTTTAATTTGTTTTTGTCTGACGCATTTGCTCGGTTCATAATTAGTGACGTTTAATTTGTAACGTCGAAAGAAACTTTTTATTGGTCTTTTTTCTTTAGTAATAATTACCCAAATATTTTTTCTCTCAACAATATTTTTTTTAACGGTAAAAAATAATTTTTGTTTTAAATTGTGCCGCAAAGTTAAAACAATTTTTAAAATAAAAAACAAAAAGTTTTATTTAAATTAGATTTTTATTTTTAAATATTGTTTAGGAAATTTCGCCTGCGTTGTTGAAGTTTATAAGCTCGATGAAGTTTTCTACGCGCACCTCACAATTTTGGTTTGTATCTGGATTCTTCCAAAATTTTTTGTGCATCGTGAACGCGCAATAAGTCTTCAATCGAAACTGACGGATGGTGTTGCATATACTGTTTCACAATTTGCCAACCGATAAAATTTGCCGTTTTGCCCGGGGCTTCTTGTGGCATTCCGGGAGCATTTGGACTTGGGTTAATGAGTTTATTTATTTTTTGCAACTCTGTAGTGTAAAGTAAATTATTCTGCTGAAAATGCGACCAGATTTGTGCTTCATTATCGAAAACCCATTTTGTTTGCGCCGGTGTGTAAGCCAATTTAATGCTGTCCGGTGTTTTCGGCAAGAGGCAATCGAGTACGTAAAGTTCTTTACCGTTATTTATCATTTGATCGAGTAAACGCGTACCGTTCGATTCGCCCACCAATTCTATTGCCAACCGTTCAAAAAAACTTTTGGTCAGATGTTCTTTTGTGAGCGTTCTGCGCACATAAGCATATCTTAAATTTTCTACAAACTCATAAGCAAAATGTTTTTCGCCGAGAAAAAAATCTAAACCAATGCCCATCATTGTATCTGTCGGCGGCGTTACACCGTAGTGGTACATCGAAAAAAAAGTATAAACATCGGGAATAGAGCGTTTCGGGAAATAATACTTAAAATATTTAAAACCTTGATTAATTTCGGCACGAAAAGGTTCAAAATTGCCGTACATTTGTTGAATAGTGTCGTTCAATAAGCGTACTTGCGGGTCTGTTAAAAAAAGTTTCAGATCTTCTTTGAAACTTTTCGTGCCGTCACTCATGATGGGACCAAACCAGATGCGCGAAAATTTCGGATATTTTGCAACGAGTTGGTTTAAGCCTTTTGTGACATTATTAGTGTCAATTTTCATAACTTCTTGCTCGAACCGACAAATTTTTACATCCATCGGAATAGAAGCAACATTCGGTATTTTGCGGTCGTCTTCTTTACAACCGATTAAAAAAGAGGTCAAGCAAATTAGTACCAGAAAAAAAATCTTGTTCATTGAAATTATTTGAAAAGTGAAAAGCAGTACAATTGACGTTTTTGACGTTTAATTATTGCTTTTGGAACAAAGAACAGCTTTTTTTATTAAATTAATATTTATTTACTGAAAAATTATTGGCTTCGGCTTATTTTCGCAGGAGAATTATGATTGATAATGAACAATGAATAATGAACAATGAATAATAGATTAATTATTGTTCATTGTTCGTTATTCATTGTTCATTACTTATTCCATCATCTTTAAAAATTAACAATTGCATGAGAACTACTATCGGAACATTATTTTTTATTGCTTTTTTTGCTTGTATTTCAAAAGCACAAAACATTATTGTGAATGAAGACCCGATCATTACTAAAATGATGGCTTTATTTATCGGAAAAGCTGCATCAGCTCCAACAACCGGCGGCAATGCGGCGGCAAATCCCGGCGGTACAAATACACCCATTGTGCCCCAAGTGATTGACGGGTTCAGAATTCAAATTTTGGCATCAACAGACAGAAGACAAGTTGAAGCCGGACAAAGTACTTTTGCAGGGCGTTATCCCGGTACTTTTGTCACTTGGCAACAAGCAAAACCTTATTATCGCCTTCGAGTCGGCGCATTTAATTCGCGCTCTGATGCTTCACGCTATTTGCAAAATATTAAGCGCGATTACCCGGACGCTTATATCGTACCGGATAAAGTAAAAACGAATGAGATAACGAATTGATTTTGAATTTTGGATTTACGAATTGTAGATACAGAAATCCAAAATCTAAAATCCAAAATGTAAAATTAGGAATATGTCTTCAAGAAATACAGTCGGCGCCGGTCGAATAGATTATGTGCTTGTGTCGCTCTTTGCTACATTGATACTCATCGGTTGGTTAATGATTTATGCTGTCGGGTATAAACAAGGTTATACGCACGATTTCGGCGAGTTTATGTTGAAAACTGCGGTAGGTAAACAAACGCTTTTTATCGGAGCCGCTTTGCTTCTGATTCTTATTATATTTTCTACCGACGAAAAATTTTGGCGGGTTTTTGCCTATCCGGTTTATTCAATCGGCATGGCACTGCTATTTTTAGTGCTGATATTCGGTAAAAATATAAAAGGTGCGAAGGCATGGTTCAGCATTGCAGGTTTTGGTTTTCAACCGGTAGAAGTAGCAAAAATAGGAACAATATTGGCTTTAGCAAGTTTTTTGACGGCGCCGAGTACCTCTTTAAAAGACAGCAAAACTTTAATTACGGTAGCCGGATTGATATTGGCACCGATGGCACTTATTATTTTACAACCCGATGCCGGTTCTATGTTGGTGTTTTTTTCTTTCTCGATTATGCTATACAGAGAAGGTTTATCACCGACACCTTATGTATTGGTCATCACTACGGCAATTGTTTTAATTCTGGGGCTTGTCATTGCGCCGGATGAATTGGCATTGTATTTTATGATACTCACTTGTTTTATTTTTGTTTTCAACATCAAAGAATATCAACAATGGTTTATAGCAGTTTTAGCAGGCATTGTTTTACTGGCTGCTTCCTTGTTTTATGACGGAAAAAATATCAGTGCTTTGGCTGTAATGAGTACCATAACTTTTGTTTTAGCCGTAATACACAGTCGGCGCGGGCGATTTAGGTTAGTCACCGTTTGTTTGGGGGCTTTGGCATTGTCTGTATTATTGGCGTTTGCAGCAAGTGAAACATTTAAGCACGTTTTCAGCAATCATCAAAAAGATTTAATAAATGTGTGGTTGCGCCCCAATCAATACGGCGCACGGAGTATTGCTTACAATTTAAATCACTCGAAAATGGCAATCAGTGCCGGCGGATTACAAGGCAAAGGTTTTTTGGAAGGCACAATGACGCGCTTAAACTTTGTACCCGAACAACATACAGATTTTATTTTTTGTACCGTCGGTGAAGAACAAGGTTTTATAGGTGTTGCCGGTGTAATTCTTATCTTTACGGGTTTGTTAGTGCGAATTATTTATGTAGCTGAAAGACAACGTTCAAATTTTGTCCGGCTGTATGGTTACGGTTTAGCCGGTGTTCTTTTTACGCATATTTTTATTAATATAGGTATGACGATGGGTTTAACGCCGGTCATTGGTATTCCATTGCCGTTTATTTCATCCGGTGGGTCATCTCTTTTAGGTTTTACAGCCATGTTGGCTATCTTTTTGAAAATGGATAGTGACCGTTAATTTTCAATGGACAATGGACAATTAAAAAATAAAGATGCGTGAAGAAAATAAACTTCTTCACGCATTTTTATTTTACTAAAAAAGATTTTGATTTTTTTAATTGTCCATTGTCCATTGTCCATTGTCTATTAAAAATTATTCTTTAGCTTGCTTCAATTGCTGAATAACTTCTTGGCGAAATTCAACTTCTGCTTGATACATTTTACGAATTTTGCGTATAGAGATTATTTTTTTCAATTTAAGATAATAATCTTTTTTCAATTCCACTTCTTTCTGATCTTTATCGAAACCGGCTAAAACAAATTTTTCGATTTCATCATCCGTTGCAGTATCGTCAACTTTTGTTAGTTTATAATTCTGGCGAATTTGTTTTAAATTTTCGGTGTATTGATTGTAGATAGGCCAAAACTGTTGCGCTTCCTCCGGCATTAGATTCATTTGCTGTGTTATGAATGCAATACGTTGTGCTTGCAGTTGCTTAGCTCCTCCAACTTTTTGTCCGGAAGCACTGAAACACAAAAATAATAATACCGGCAAAAGAACTTTTCTAAACGATTTCATGTTTTTTGTTTATTTTTTAATGTTTTGAAAAATGGTAACTGCTTACGTTGTCATTCCATAGTTAAACAACCGCGAAAGTGGTTGAATATGAATAGCCCCGCGAGAATCGCGAGGAACAGACAACCAAAATTTGCAACTGCAACGCAGTTGAATTTGCGT
>JAYTNA010000858.1:0-3304 GCA_043748865.1 Saprospiraceae bacterium | reverse complement strand
AAAATTGATACAGTTATTAACCACAATTCTTTTTATCCAAGTACCGACTGTTGATTCGAAGCGAAAATGTTCTAAATTTGTGTAAACATCAATGAACGCATTTTGTAAAACATCTTCCGCATTTTCAATCGAACCCACCATTCGCAGACACGTATTATACATCGCCTTTGAGTACAAACGATACAACTCGTGTTGAGCTTGACGCTCGCCTCGCAAACAATTTTTTACAATGTCGTAATGTTGGTCCACTAATTTTTTCTTTTCATTGATGTTCACGAATACAATGACAGCATGCGTTTTAGAAGGTTGCATATTAAATGAGAAATAAATAAAATCCACCAATAAACTTATTTTTTCAATTTAAAAACTTTTAATAATCCCCGATTATAAATAACTGTGTCAATAAATTTTTGAAATTCTGAACTTGTATCCACTTTTCATGAATCGGAACACTTATAACGTATGTTGTAGTTTTTAATCGTGTCTTCAATTTGATTTATGGGCAGTCTAGGAGTGGCTAAACCGTACGCTTGCTATTTCGTGGGTTTTAATTCAAGATTTATAATACACTTTCATTTTTGATAAATCAAAGCGTACATAAATTTGTTTTTATTTTGCGTTGAATCGTATTTCCATTCAATAACAGGCTCACCACCGGCGGTATAAATTTGTCCGATAATTTTATAGTTCTGCTTAAATTTATCAAACCATTTTTGTAAATACTCTGATGTATTCGGATTTTGACTCGGGACAGTGCCGTTGAAATAAATAAGTATTTCCGGATCGCGTGTTTCACATTCGTAAATAAATTTATCCGCCATTTGTTGTGCAAAAGGTTGACTCTCTATAGTCGGATACAAATATAAAAAACCGGAAGCCGAACGCAATTTAGAATAAAAAAATACTTGCGGTTCGTTGCCGAAAATACATACAGTTTTATTTTTGTCTTTTATATGCAATGGCAGTTCAAGTCCGAGTTGCTGTTTTATTGTGAAAAAATGAAAGCCGTACATTCGGTTTGTAATCGTGTTCGATGATTCTTTATAAAAATAACCTTTTTCAATACGGATTGTTGACCAAAGTGCAAAAATTAAAATGAAAATCGAAAATCGAAAATTAAGGTGCGTTATGAAAAATCCTGCCATAATAGCAGCAACCGGAAAAATTAATTGAAAATAATGCGGTCTGAAAAAAAATCCTAAAGACACGGAGTAAAAACAGAAAAAAAATAAAAGAAACAAAAACCCCGATTGCTTTTCACGCACCACACCTGTCATCAACAAAAAGAAAAACCCTAAAACAAAAAACCACAGGACGGGAGAATCGTTATAAATGTGATGAAAATTAGAAATTTCGCTGAAAGTTTGATAGAAACTACCATACGCCTGAGCGTATTCAACACAAAGATGATAGCAATCATATAAAGCGTGGTGCGCCTTTAAATAAATCAAGAGTACACCTAAAGGCACAATTGCACCGCTACTGTAAACAAATATTTTTGAAACAAAACTTGGTAATTGTTTAAAGTCTTGTGATAATATTCTACGCCAAGTCTCAAAGTCGCTAAATGTTCCGTAATTCGGCGACTTGGCGATTTTGCGTGAAATTTTATCGTTCAATGATATGAAAAATAGCCAAATGGGAGGGAAAATAAAAAACCCTACCGCTTGTTGCTTACAAAGTACGGCGAGCATCATAAAAAAACCGGAAAAAAATAATTGATTATTGGGGATTGGATACCGGATATTAGGTATTGTTGAACCGGCTAAAAAATATAAACTAATCATTGCATAGAACACCACAAAATGTTCGGCATTAGCCGTCCAACCTTGCGCGGAATAACTTAGGCAAAAAATTAAATAAATACCACTCGCTACCAAACCGGTATGAGTTGAAAAAAGTTTGCGCGCTGTCAAAAAAATAAAAAAAGCACTTAAAAGATTAATACACAACAAACTTATTTTTACGGTATGTACCGAATCGCCGAATAATCGAAATAAAAACGCCAATGAATAATAAACTAAAGGCGTTTTCATGTTATAAAAATCTTTGTAAGGAATTTTTCCGCGCAAAATTTCTTGTGCCGCATAGGTGTATTCTCCTTCATCGCGTTCAAAAGCAATATCTAAATGGCGTATTCTGACGTAAACAAAAAGACCGGCACATGCTAAAGTAAACAAGCCGTAAAGGAGAATAGTAAAATTTATTTTTTCTTTTAAGCGCATTGTTTTAAATATTCTTCCCAAAGATAAGTCGGTTGTATGAGAATCTATGCCGTGTATTTATCTTAAAATTAATAAAAGTATCATATCTCAAGAAGAATTTATTCCTGCGGTTGCTGCTACTTTAGAAATCAGTAGTGAAGTTATAACTCAATTAGTAGCACAAATTTAAAAGATGTTCACATCTTCATCCAACTAAAAAAGCGATACACCGAATAAACGATGTACCGCTTTTTTTGGTTGCCGGTCGATGGTTGAAAATTAATGGTTTCAAAAATTAACAACTAAAAACTCACAACTTACAACTGTTTTTAAAATTTAAACGTCAATCTTGTATCGAAAATAGTACCTAATTGGCTAAAGTGCGAACCGTCGTATGTTGTTATCGAATAACGACCGTTGAACGTTATAGCATTAGTGATGTCTTTTAATGCGGCAGCATCTTTTAGGACAGCATCACCTTTTGAGTTTAATGATACATAATGCCAAGAAGGAATTACGTTTAAGATATTATTGATATTGACTGCCCAAACAATATCTTTTGTCACTTTCCAATTGAATCCTAAGTCCGTTACAAGTTTTGTATCAAACTCTGTGTTCAAGTTAGCATCAATACCGTCTTGGTGAAACGTTGTTGGTCCAAAAACTGTATTATTCAACATGATACCGAATTTACCGATTTGATAATCAAGACCTACGATTAATTTGAATTTTGGACGTGAGCTCAATAATAATGCTTCCTGTGTTTGGTCAAAAATGCTTTGACCCGTACCTGAAAGAATTGCCGGATTGATAACACCGCCACCGGTAAGACCACCGTCTAACTGATTTTGTAATTGAATATTACCGGCAACGTTGACGTTTAATTTGCCACTGCCTACAATTAGATTTCTGTAATTAGCAACTAAATCTAAGCCTGAAGTTGTCGTATTGATACCGTTTGTAAAGAAACTCAAACCCACAACGCCGGCATTTTTTAAAACTGCATCCAATTTTGCTGTTGTAGCAGTACCACCGGGTGAGATGTTTGAACTTAAAATAATCCGGTCTTTAACAGCGATATTATAATAGTCTAATGTAAT
>JAYTNA010000857.1:0-2784 GCA_043748865.1 Saprospiraceae bacterium | reverse complement strand
TAAAAAATTATTTTTTAAAATAAAAAAAAATAAAAAATCGGCAAGCCATTGCGATTCAGCACAAACGATGAAAGACAAAAAAATATCCGAAAAAAATATTTTTAGAAATTTTAGAAAAGAAAATAGCATTGAAAAATCGGTTCGATTGTTTTGAGTTTTAATTTGAACGAAAAAACAATCAATAAATTTTTTGAACAATTGCGAATTATTGTAAGTTTGCGTAACTTTGGTGGAATTTTAGAAACTTTGCTAAGTAATTTATTCATCTATTTCGACCAAACGAGCGACCATTTTTACAGAAAAAGCATTGGCGTTGGTGTAGATAAAAGTATCGAACATGGTATCGAACTTGAACGTAAAAAAGAAAAGCAGGAATTTGTAAAAAAAAATTTAGAAGCACACCAAAAAGGTTATTCTATTGACTTGATTGCAGATGTCTTTAAAATGAGTAAAGAAAAATTCAAGAAATTATTAAGAGTCGTCTGTAATACAAACTACATAATGTGACTTATGAATTGAAAATCATTTCTGTTCAAAAGAATTAACTTTAATCAAACTTTATGTCCTTTGCGAAAAACCTTGCGTTACTTGCGTTAAAATCAACCGAAGTAGCCTGCAAATTTTTTGCAAAGAAACTCTTGAAAATGCGATTAAAATAAATTCATTAAACTAAAATCATAAGTCCAAAATCGTAAATCTACAATCAAAAATGTCTATTGCCAATCGAATTTCGGCAGAATTAAAAGGAGACAGAGTTATTTGGGCGATTACTGCGCTCTTGGCTTTGTTTTCCTTGCTCGCAGTTTACAGCTCGTCGAGTACTATGGCTTTTAAAGATAAAGGCAGCAACACCGAATTTTATTTAATAAAACAATTAATCTTGCTTGGTGTCGGGCTTTTAACTACTTATGTGTGCTATTTAGTGCATTACAAACGATTCAGTAAATTAGCACCTTATTTTTTGGCTGTGGTAGTACCATTATTATTACTCACTTTATTGGTGGGTCCGAAAATAAATGATGCGCAGCGTTGGTTAATTGTTCCGGGTATAGGTTTCACGATTCAAACTTCTGATTTGGCGAAAATCGCGTTGATTATGTATGTCGCCCGTTCAATTACGTCCAAACAAGATTATATTTCCGATTTTACCGGTGCTTTTGTACCGATTATTTTGCCGATAATTATTGTTTGCATTCTCATTGCTCCTGCTGATTTATCTACAGCTTTGGTTATTTTCGTAACGTGCTTGCTGATGATGTTTATCGGACGCGTGGCAATGAAATATATTTTCCTCTTGATTTTTTGCGGTGTTGTGGCTTTTGCCGGTTTAATTGTCATCGGTGATGCATATCCCGGGGTTGTGCGGACAGATACTTGGAAAGAACGTTTAAAATCTTATCGTACCGATTCGGAAGGCTCACCACAAACGCAATTGGCGAAAATGGCGATTGCACGTGGCGGTCTCATCGGTACAGGTCCGGGCAATTCATTGCAAAAAAATTATTTGCCGATGGCTTACACCGATTATATCTATGCTATTATTTTAGAAGAATACGGTCTCATCGGCGGATTTTTTATTCTCGCTTTATATATGTTGCTCTATTTTCGAGTCGTTCGGCTCGTTACAAAATCGCCGAAGACTTTTCCGGCAATGTTAGCCATCGGTTTAGTTTTAATTTTAACTATTCAGGCTCTGGCTAATATGTCGGTGAGCGTACACTTGGTGCCGGTTTCCGGTTTGCCGCTGCCGATGGTGTCAATGGGTGGCACATCTTTACTTTTTAGTTGTACCGCACTCGGAATGATTTTGAGTGTGTCGAAGTTTATTGATGAATAAATGTTGGAGAATAGACAACGGATGATAAACGACAAACAACAGACGTAAAAAAAAATCCTACCCATCTTAAAAATCTTACAAATCAAGGTTTAAATGAAAAAACAATTTATATTTCCTGTTTACTTATTTCTAATTTTTAATTTGCGTGCGCAAAACGTTGAACTCGTTCGACACGATGCTGAACGCAAAGTAGATGTGCTTATCGGCGGAAAATTATTCACGTCCTATATTTATCCGGACGAAAAAATTTTAAAGAAACCGGTGTTGTTCCCAATTAATACGGCACATGGTACAACAATCACACGCGGATTTCCACTCGCACCACGTGCCGGCGAACATACCGACCACCCACATCATGTCGGTTTATGGTTGAATTACGAATACGTAAACGGTTTTGATTATTGGAATAACTCGACTGCGATTGATGCCAAACAGCGCATTGAAAAATATGGATTGATTCGTCACACAGGCATTTCAAAAATTAAAAACGGTAAAATCGGCAAACTTAAAGTCACTGCCGATTGGATAGATAAAGACGGAACCGGAAAAATTGTTTTGAAAGAAACAACCTTGTATTCTTTTTCCGGTAACGACAGTACGCGCATCATTGATCGTGAAACTACACTCACTGCTTTTGAAATGGATGTTGCTTTTAATGATGTAAAAGATGGTTTGCTCGGTTTGCGGGTGCGACGAGAATTGGAGCATCCGGCGACGAAACCGGAAACTTTTACGGATGCGAATGGCATTGAAACAAAAGTACCTGCATTAAATAATGACGGTGTTGTCGGTCATTATCATAGTTCCGAAGGTGTTGAAGGCGAAGCTGTTTGGTCAACTCGTGCAAAATGGATGGGACTTTCCGGAAAAATCGGACAAGAAAATATTTACATTATCATTTACGACAATCCCCAAAATATAAATTATCCGACCTATTGGCACGCACG
>JAYTNA010000856.1:0-4494 GCA_043748865.1 Saprospiraceae bacterium | reverse complement strand
GAAAAACTGTATTTTTATTTAGCTATCAGTCATCATCTAACAGCTAACAGCCGCTAAAACTTAGAAGCTGTTAGCTGATGGCTGATAGCTTACTTCAATTCAACATAAGCAAACGGAATTTTCGCTGCAGGACACCAAATAATCGCGTGTGTAAATTCTGTACCAATGCTTGTACCGACTTTGAAATATTGCTCGCCGTTTTTTGTAATCGGACTTATAGCTTGTACCGTTGTCATATTGAAAACATTTCCTTTCGATAAATAGATTGTCACCGCTCCGGAAAGCTCCGTTATAAAATCACTGCTTGTTTTCAAAAATTGTTTATTATTATCGTCAACACCTAATTGAACGGAACCTCTTGTGGGCGGTGTTCCGTTTTGATTGACTAAAGTACCGGTGCGTAATGATACAAAATTACCGACAGGTACTTTACTCGTTGTATCTACTGCTTTCAAAGACGCATTGCCAAAAGGAACTTTTGCAGCAGCACAATACACTAAAACATGCGTATAATCGCTTGAAGGTAAAGCCGTTAATTTAAAATACTGCTCACCATTTTTACTCACCAAACTCGTTTGAAGCACCGTTGCATCCGAATAAGTCGCGCCTTTCGATAAATAAATCGTTGCTGCACCACTCCCGAACTCTGTAGTAAAATCGCTGCCCAATTTCAAAAGCGCGTTTTTGTCATCAGTTCCTATATAAACTTTTCCGCCGGTAAGTGTGCCGTTTTGTGCAGAAAAAGTGCCAGCCGTAACAGGTGTGAAACTTCCCGATACCGCCACAGTATTATCCGGATTTGCAACTGTATCTTTTTTACATGCAACTGTAATTAAGGAAATAAGCGAAAAGAGTATTAAAAATCGGTTTAGCATTTTTTTAAAAGTTGGTGATGTACTTATCGCTTCATTTATCGTACAAATATTCACAAAGATTATCACAGACTTATCACGAAAGATTTTTTCAAAAAAATTTAGATTTAATTTAGTAGTCATTATTTTATATCATAGCGTATCCATTCTGCTAAATAATCTTAAACAAAAATTATTTCATTACAAACAATGTGAATAGTTATATTTTTTTTTACTTTTACCAAAGAAAAAAATTACTCAACAAAAACAAAAAAGTATGAGTGATGTGCGCATTATAGAATATTCACCCGAATTTAAAAACGATTTTAAGAAGTTGAATGTTGAGTGGATTGAAAAATATTTTGTCATCGAGCAACACGATAGAGAGCAATTAGAACATGCCGATGAACATATTCTCGCCGGCGGCGGGCGCATATTTTTTGCACAAGATGTAGAAACGCATGAAATTCTAGGAACTGTTGCAATGATTAAAGAAACAGATTCACTTTGGGAATTAGCAAAAATGGCAGTTGCACCGAAAGCCCGAGGTAGAAAAATCGGTAAACTTTTAATGTCATATTTAATCCGTGAGGCAAAAAAAACCGGTGCCAAAAAAATTTATTTGGAATCAAATACTGTACTCGTTCCCGCCATCACTATGTATCGCAGTTTCGGCTTCGAAGAAGTTAAAGATTTTAAATCACTTTTTGAACGCGCAAATATAAAGATGGAATTAAATCTTTGAGGTAATGATGAATGATGAGTGATGAGTGATGAATCTTATGCCAATTAAATATTTGCGTATTCATCATTCATCATTCACCACTCATCATTCATTTATTCACCAATCATCATAATAAAACGAAAAAAATGTTAGATTCTACAATTTCTTCTACTTCTTTTAATAGAAGTACACTTTTCAATGCTTCATGTGTATCGCTGATTGTGACGTCGCTTTCTTTCGCAGTGCGTGCGGGTATTTTAACGCAATTAGGTACAGATTTTCATCTGACTGACACAGAACTCGGTTGGATAACCGGTATGGCGTTTTTCGGGTTTCCGGTAGCGACAACGCTCGGCGGATTTTTCGTTGACGCACTCGGTATGAAACGTTTTATGTGGCTTGCTTTTTTTGCGCATTTACTCGGCATCATCATAACTATTTTTGCCGGCGGTTTTTGGACACTTTTTATTTCAACTTTTCTCGTCGGTTTCGCTAACGGTACGGTTGAAGCAGTTTGTAATCCATTAATTACGTCACTCTATCCGGAAAATAAAACGACGATGTTGAACAAATTTCACGTTTGGTTTCCCGGTGGTATCGTTATCGGCAGTATTATGTCGTTAATAATGACTAGAATGGGTTTAGATTGGCATTGGCAAGTGGGTATGCTGATTATTCCGACGCTGATTTACGGCTATATGTTTTGGAATCAAGAATTTCCGCAAACAGAGCGCGTTACTTCCGGTCACTCTACAAGCGATATGTTCGCGGCGTGTTTGACACCGTTGTTTTTATTTATGATGGCGTGTATGTTCTTGACAGCCAACTCGGAATTAAGTACAACGCAATGGATCGGAAAACTACTCGGTAATGCCGGTGCAGAACCGTTAGTTATTTTAGCTTTAGTAACAGGCATCATGGCAGTCGGCAGATATTTCGGCGGCGGACTTATTCACCGATTACAACCGGCGGGTGTTCTTTGGATGTCGTCTATTTTAACATTCATCGGTATTTATTGGATTGCTCAAGCAACCGGACCAATGGTTTATGCGGCAGCGATTGTTTTTGCAGTAGGTGCTTGTTTTTTCTGGCCCACTATGTTGGGTTTTGTTTCAGAAAATATTCCGAAAAGCGGTGCGTTGGGTTTATCGTTAATGGGCGGCATGGGTATGCTCGGCAATTGGGCGTATCAAACATTTTTTATCGGACCTAAATTGGATTCGGAAAAAGCCATGTCTGTAAAAAACGGAATGACAGATACTAACACGATTGATTTACTGGCCGGACAAAGCGTATTACACAGTATTCAATGGTTGCCGTTGATACTTATTTTCGCTTTCGGTGGTTTATATTTTTTTATGAAGAGAGATAAAGTTGGTTAGTCGGTTGGTCTATTAGTCGGTTAGTCTATTAGTCAAAAACTTAATAGACTAACCGACCAACCGACCAACCGACTAAAAATCAACTAACCAACTAAAAAATTACATACTATGATAGGATGCTTTGAAGATATGCTTACTTGGCAAAAAGGTCAAGAATTAGCTATCTTTGTGTATAAAAATTTTAGTCACGTAAAAGACTTCAGTTTTCGCGATCAAATTTGTAGAGCAGCTGTGTCTGTTTCCAATAATGCGGCAGAAGGTTTTGACAGAGGTAGCGATAAAGAATTCATTCGATTTTTGTTTATATCAAGAGGGTCAAATAGCGAAGTTAAGTCTATGCTTTTTTTTAGCAGAAAAACTGAATTACATTAACGAAATGCAATTTAAGGAGGGTATTCTTTTATGTGAAGAATGCGGAAAACTTATTAATAGTTTTATCAGTTATCTTATGAAATCAAATTCTCAGTAGTCGGTTAGTCTATTGGTCGGTTAGTCGGTTAGTCTATTAGTGTTTTTGACTAACCGACTAACCGACTAAACTTGACTAACCGACTAACTGACTAACCGACTAAAAATGCAAGTCGTCATATACAGTAAAGTTTTGCACCTTGAGGATATCGAATACGTACAAACGCTTTTCGATGTGCTGCACGATAATTTGGTGAATACTTATATTTTCGCACCGTATTTTGAACAACTTAAAGATAAAATCAAATTTATAAAACCGGTGGCGACTTTTGAAAGCCACCTTGATTTTAAAACGCATAAATTTGATTTTGTCATTGTTCTCGGCGGTGACGGTACGATGCTTGATATCGTTACGATTGTACGCGATTCGGGCGTGCCGATTATGGGTATTAACTTAGGACGATTGGGTTTTTTGAACAGTATCGGAAAAAAACGGATTCCCGAAGCGATGCAACTGCTCATTCAAGGCAGATTTTCCATTGAAGAACGCCGCTTATTATACCTCGAAACGGATAAAAATATTTTCGGTGAATGTCGTTTCGCACTCAACGATTTTACGATTTTGAAACGCGATACGTCTTCGATGATTACTATTCATGCTTTTCTCGATGGCGCATATTTTAATTCTTATTGGGCAGATGGATTAATTATCGCCACTGCAACCGGTTCAACCGGTTATTCTTTAAGTTGCGGCGGACCGATTGTTTTTCCGGATTCAAAAAACTTCGTCATCACACCTGTTGCACCACACAATTTGAATGTACGCCCGATAATTGTTTCTGATGATTCGGTGATTAGTTTTGAAGTAGAAGGTCGTACCGATAATTTTCTCTGCACCCTCGATTCGCGTTTTGAATCCATTACAGCCGAATATCAATTAGCCATTCGACGTTGCGATTTTACAATTAAAATTGTTCAACTGCATGGTGATACTTATTTAAAAACGCTCCGCGAAAAATTATCTTGGGGATTAGATGCAAGGAATAGAGGATGATTTTCGATTTTTGATTTTTGATTGAAAATAAAAAACGCACGAAGAAAATTATTTTTTCGTACGTTTTTTATTTTC
>JAYTNA010000855.1:0-1116 GCA_043748865.1 Saprospiraceae bacterium | reverse complement strand
CTGCGCCAATTAAAAACGGTGTCGTTGTCACCGATAATAACGGAAAAATTCTGAAGATAGATAATTACGAAGCGCACGATCCGGCAAGCGTTCAACACCACGAAGGCGTTATCATTCCCGGATTTATTAACACCCATTGTCATCTCGAACTCTCGCACATGAAAGGACTTGTGCCGACGGGTTCAACACTCATTCCGTTTATAACCGATGTGGTGACAAAACGCAGTGCATCTGCCGGCAAAATTCAAGAAGCGATTGAAGGGGCGGAAAAAGAAATGATAGACAACGGCATCGTAGCCATCGGCGATATTTCAAATACAACGGATACTTTTGCGCAAAAAGCAAAAAATAATTTAAGCTACTATACTTTTTTGGAAGTTTTCGATTTTTTGCAAGAAGATAACGCTTTGGAAACGATGAATAAAATAACGGAAGAAGTAGGTAAATTTTTAACGCCGACAACCGAGCATAAAAAAAGTTATGTACCGCACGCGCCTTATTCCGTTTCCAAAAGTTTATTTGGTTTGATTGAAATTGCTAATTTATTTGAAGAACAAGAACGCGGGAAAGTGTCGCATGATAAAACAATCAGTATTCACAATCAAGAGACACAAACCGAGCAGGATTTGTTTTTGAAACACACCGGTGCGTTTTACGAATTTTATGCGCGATTCGGCGTTTCTTTAGAAAAATTTAAACCAAAAAAACGCACACCAATTTTCTACGCGCTGCAAAACATGAACCCGAAAAAAAGAACTTTATTCGTGCATAATACTTTGACAACGGAAGCAGATATTCAAGCGGCTCACACTTGGTCGAAAAATGTTTTTTGGGCAACTTGTCCGAACGCCAATTTGTACATCGAAAATCGTTTGCCGAACTATAAATTTTTCATTGAAGAAAATGCGCGGATGACTATAGGTACGGATAGTTTGACATCCAATTGGCAATTGTCTGTTTTAGAAGAAATGAAAACAATTCAGCGTTTTCAATCGTACATAGATTTTGATACGCTTTTAAAATGGGCAACGATCAACGGCGCGCAGGCGTTGGGTTTCGATAAAACACTCGGCAGTTTGGAAGTCGGAAAAATTCCGGGGTTGAATTTAATAGATT
>JAYTNA010000854.1:0-1307 GCA_043748865.1 Saprospiraceae bacterium | reverse complement strand
GACCCAAAGATTGTGCATTATTGCCTCTAATACACCGCATGATTATGCGTTTTGTGATGAGTTTTTTAATGTGGAGGGATTTAAAAAATAAAAAACTATCAAAAGTAAGTCTCTTGCGCCATACGAAAAGTATTCGCGTGCGCTTCAACAAAAGTCGCAACGCGCGGCGAATAACCGCCACCCATACTCACTACTACCGGAATTTTATTTTTCTTACATAACTCAAACACCAATTTATCGCGCCGGCGACAACCGTCAATTGATAAACTCAATTTGCCGAGTTTGTCGGTTTCCAAAACATCTACGCCGGAATTAAAAAATGCGATGTCGGGTTCGACGGTATTAATCAATAAAGATAAATTTTCTTGCAGCACTTTTAAATAAAAAGCGTCACCGGTTTTATCCGATAGACCAATATCCAAATCGCCGGTTTCTTTGTGTAGTGGGTAATTATTCGCACCGTGCATTGAAAAAGTAAATACACCGCGAGTACCGTTCCACCCGTTTTCATGGTGACGAAAAATATGCGCCGTACCGTTACCCTGATGTACATCCAAATCAATTACTAAAACGCGTTCGGCACGTTTTTGAAAAAATAAAGCGTTGGCAGCTATAGCGACATCGTTCAATAAACAAAAACCTTCGCCTCTATCGGCAAAAGCGTGGTGCGTACCGCCGGCAATATTCATAGCTACGCCGAATTGTTGTGCAAAATCGGCACATGACAAAGTTGCGCCACCAATTGCAATGCAACGATCAACAAGATTTTGAGTCATTGGAAAACCTATACGACGTATTTCTTTGTCCGTGAGATTCAGATTTTTTAAGCGCAGCCAATAATCTTCGGTGTGCGTGAGATGAATAGTGCTGTCCGTAATCGGCATTGGCGCAAAAAAATTATCGTTTGTCGCCGTACCTTCATACAGCAACTGTTCCGGAATAAGTTCGTATTTCATCATTGGAAACCGATGTTCGGGCGGTAATCCGAGTTTATAAATGGGCGAATAACCGATTTTGAGCATAAGTTTTTGCTTGTGAATTATAAATTGTTAGTTATAGGTAATAATTGATCATTAATAACTAACAACTAATCACCGTCATCTTCATCACTTTCAAAATTGATATTACAGTGCGGTAAAAGTGATACAATCATTGCTTGCTCAGAGGCAGTATATTTTGCACGTTCCAAGCATAAATTTTTCAATTTTTTCAGCCGACTCAGTTCTTGCGGAAAATCTTCAAGCGGATTACCGGAGAGTGTTAAAATTTCTAAATTTTCGAGTTGCGTAAATGTTTCCGGCAAGGTT
>JAYTNA010000853.1:0-2820 GCA_043748865.1 Saprospiraceae bacterium | reverse complement strand
TGCCGATTGATGATATTGAAAGTATCACTGTGACTAATAATTACGGAAAACATATTTTAACATCGAAAGAATTATCAGATTTAAAGAGTCAATTCAAGTCGGCGAAATTTTTACCAAATTCATTGCCAATTAAGCCTACACATATTGAAATACTTATAAAACTCAAAGAGCACTCTTTATCTAAAACTCATTTATTTTATACTTACGCCTCAAGAAGTATTATTTGTCATGATGGCGGATTTGCCGGTTTTAGTTGGACTTTAAGTTTGAACCGAAAAATAAATTTTGATAATTACAAATAGGTAAACTATTTTTTAATTTCTATTTCAAACTATTAGATAAAAAAAATCAAAAATTATTTTTTCAAAAAAAATTTGCGCGAAAATTTTCAAAATTATTTCAAAAAAAAATTCGCGTAAAATTTTTTTGAAAAAAAATCACCAACCCCATCAATCATTTTCAATCCCCAAAAAATAATTTCATAAGTCCTTATAATTTGTTGGAAAAAAAACTATTTTTGTAGTGAAAATACCTGGATTAGAATTTTCAATTTCTTCATAATAAAATTAGAAAAACCAAACTCATGAGAACTAAGTACGCGCTCTTCGTTATTTTTTGTATTCAAACACTTTTTTCTTTTGCCCAAACAGATGTACTCAATCAACTCACCGGTTTTGACCAATACATGGAAAAAACTTTGAAAGATTGGAACACACCCGGTGCGTGTGTCGGAATAGTTAAAAACGATAAATTAATTTTTGCTAAAGGTTATGGTTATCGTGATTACGGGAAAAAACTGCCCGTTACGCCGAACACCTTGTACCAAATTGCATCGAACACAAAATTGTTTACGGCTGCAACTGTGGGGTTTTTAGTCGAAGACGGTAAACTCGATTGGGATAAACCCGTAAAAAAATATGTGCCTTCTATTCAGTTTTTTAACGACGACCTCAATAATTCGATTACCATACGGGATATGCTCTCGCATAGAACCGGTATTTCTCGACACGATTTAATTTGGTACAAATCGGATTTCTCGCGTAAAGAATTGTTCGATCGCCTTAAATATTTAGAACCCAGCCAACCTTTGCGTCAAGGTTTCCTCTATAATAATATGATGTATGCCGCTTCCGGTTATGTGGTGGAACTGCTTTCCGGAAAAACATGGGAAAATTTTCTTAAAGAAAATATCTTGAACCCGTTGGAAATGAGGAGTACTGTCTTCAGTATTGCAGGCATGAAAAAACAGCCTGATTATTTCGTACCTTTTAACGAAAAACGCGACACTAACACGCTCTATCAAATTCCTTGGTACGAAGAAACAGGCGGTCTTGGACCGGCAGGCGCGTTAATTTCAAACGTCAACGATATGTCTCATTGGCTTATTGCTTTGATGAATAATGGTAATTATAAGGGTAAACAAATCATCCCGCCTTCGGTATTAAAAGCAACGATGGAACCGGCAACGCCCCAAATTAATAGTGCACGTGCAAAAGGTTATAAAGAAATACTCAATCCAGTTTATGGTATGGGACGCGGATTTACTTCGTACCGTGGTCACTTAATAGTTTCTCATGGCGGAGACTTGCCCGGTATTCATTCTCAAATTTCTATGATACCGCAAGACAGTTTCGGCGTTATCGTTTTTGTTATCGGTGATCAGAGTGCGCCACTTTACAATATTATATCGTTCAATTTGTTTGAAAGACTACTTGGTTTAGACCAAACGCCTTGGAGTGAACGCCAACTGAAAGAACGCGATGCCGGTAAAAAAGCTGATAAAGCCGGCAGACAAAAAGTAGGCGGCGATCGCGTAATTGGAACAAAACCATCTCATGTTTTAGCAGATTATGTGGGCGAATACGAAAATCCGGCTTATGGCATTATAAAGATTACTAAAAAAGATACCGGAGGACTTCAATTCGCTTTGCATCGAATTATTATGCCGTTGAGTCATATTCATTACGATCGATTCGATACGCCGAACGATGAAGAAAACGGTCTTTTTTCTCTGAATTTTAGTACTAATCCACAAGGTGATATTGATAAATTAGTCACTTCCATTGATGAAGGTGAAGCCGCATTTGTCCGTAAACCCGATGGAACATTAACGGATGTAGCAACATTGAACCCATATATAGGTAAATATCAAATCGGCGGAACGGTGATGGAGGTTGTTATTAAAAACGGGAATCAACTTCTTTTAATCATACCGGGTACGCCAAGTATTCAACTGATTCCCTACAAACCGCGATTATTCCACACTAAAGAATTTTCTGACTTGGCAATTGAATTTGTAATGGAGGCAGGGAAAGTAACAATGATGAAACAAAAAGATCCTTCCGGCGAATACGAAATGATAAAGAAATACTAGGAACGATAAAATTTTGGTTCTCCTCTAATTTACATAGAGCAGTTTTCACTTTGCGAAACCTTTGCAAACTTTGCGGTAAAACTTTACAGTAAGGTTTGCAAAGGTTTCGCTATAAAGGACTTGAAAATAACAAATTATAATTTGTATTAACATACGCTTTTATAAGTCTCAGAGAAGTCAAAATTTTGAAAAAAATCACCAACCACATCAAATCATTTTTAATCACAAAAAAATAATTTTATAACGCCTTATCTTTGTTGGAAAAAATCTACTATTATCATGTCCGACACACTAATTCAACAACTTAAAACAATTTTACCTGCCGAGCGCATTAGATCGCGATTAATAGATCGTTATGCATTTGCTTCCGACTCAAGTCATTTTTATATGGTGCCGGAAGTAGTGGTACAACCGGCGAGTATCGAAGAAATTCAAAAATTATTTGT
>JAYTNA010000852.1:0-7485 GCA_043748865.1 Saprospiraceae bacterium | reverse complement strand
GAAGGTGCTAAACAATTCATAGAAGATAATCCGGAACTTTCAGACGAAATTGAAGCGATTATCAGAGAACGTATCGCCGAGGCTCCTGTCTCTGCCGTTAAAATAGAACCGGAAGAAGATTAATTTGGTGATTGGTTTATCGGTTTATCGGTGATTGGTTTATCGGTAAAAAAAATGCGCAGGAAATTTATTTTTCTTTGCGCATTTTTATTTTCAAAAAAGATTTTAAAAATTGGTTTATTAGTGATTGGTTTATTAATTTATTGGTTAAAAAAAATGCGCAAGAAATTTATTTTCTTTGCGTATTTTTATTTCAAAAAAGATTTTTATTTTATTAGTATAATGTCGTCGAAATTTTAGCCAATAAACCAATCACCAATTAACCAATCACCAATTAATTAACTAACTAAGGTGCCGACACTTTTACCTTGAACAATTTTCTTTAAATTTGTTTTATCATTGATGTCGAAGACGATAATCGGCAAATTATTTTCTTGACAGAGTGTAAATGCTGTCATATCCATCACGTTCAAACCTTTTGCAATCACGTCTTTAAATGAAATGGTGTGATATTTTGTAGCCGTCGGATCTTTTTTCGGGTCGGCGGTGTAAATACCATCTACTTTTGTACCTTTCAAAATAACATCGGCACCAATTTCATTGGCACGCAAAGCGGCAGCCGAATCGGTGGTGAAAAAAGGACTACCTGTTCCTCCGGAAAAAATTACTACACGTCCTTTTTCTAAATGTCGAATACAACGCCGACGTATATAAGGCTCCGCCACTTCTTTCATCTCAATCGCAGAAATTAAACGCGTGTAAATACCGGCACTTTCAATCGCACTTTGCAAAGCAACACCGTTAATTACGGTTGCCAACATACCCATGTAATCGCCTTGAACGCGCTCGATACCGGATTTTTCTGCTTGAATACCTCTGTAAATATTGCCGCCACCGATGACGATAGCTACTTGCGCACCGAGTTCAACCACTTCTTTCACTTGTTGCGCGTAATGTTGAAGCATATCGGCAGTGATGCCGTATTGTTGGTCGCCCATCAATGCTTCACCACTTAATTTTAGAAGAATGCGTTTGTATTTTAGCATTTTTTTTATTTAAGACTTATTGACGACGGAAAATATACGATAGACTTGCAGGGACGGACTTATTGACGATGGACAATAGATTCTTTTATGAAAATATGTCCATCGTCAATAAGTCCGTCGTCAATAAGTTTATCGTCATTACATTAAAAAAGCGAACTTTTTTGAAGTCCGCTTTTTTAATAGAAATAAAATATTAACCGAGTTGAACGTGTTTAAATTCGGTAACAGTAAGCCCTTTGCTGATGCTGTTTAAATAAGCAGCAACCGACATCGAACCATCTTTTACGTAATCTTGATTTAACAGCGTGAAATCTTTATAGAAACGATTAAGTTTTCCTTGTGCGATTTTTTCAATCATTGCTTCCGGTTTACCTTCCGTGCGTGCTTGTTCTTTTCCGATTTCAATTTCGCGCGAAATAACTTCTGCCGAAACACCTGATGGGTCAACAGAAACAGGTTTCATCGCGGCTACTTGCATCGCCACATTTTTACCGGCTTCAATTTTATCCGGACCTTCTTGATTCAAACAAACAATAACCGCTGCACGATTACCCATGTGTACGTAAGGAATCACTTGACCGTCTCCGCCCACAGTTTTTATTAAATCATAAGCGATTAATTCAATTTTTTCGCCGATAATACCGGTTTGTTCTTGAATTTTTTCATTTATCGTGATACCGTCTGTTGTTTTTTCTTCTAAAAGAGCTTCTTTGGAAACCGGTAATTCTTTAAGTGCTATCTGCGCGAAACTTTCAGCTAATGCAATGAATTTATCGTTCTTAGCCACAAAATCTGTTTCGCAACCCAATCTGATTACGATACCGCTGTTGCGGTTATGAGAAGTTAAAGCGATGCAAACACCTTCTTTTGCTTCGCGGTCTGCACGTTTAACAGAAAGTTTTTGACCTGATTTGCGCAAAAAATCAATAGCACCTTCAATATCACTATTTGAAGCTTCTAATGCTTTTTTACAATCGCCCATACCGGCACCGGTCATTTCACGCAATTTTTTTATATCGTCGAGTGATACAGCCATTATGTTAAAATTAAAAATTAAAAATTAAAAATTAAGTTTTGGTACGTTAGCTTAGAATGATGAATTATAAATGATGAATGATGAATTTCGTGACAAATTGATTTTCATTCGTTTGCGAAATTTCAAAACATCGTTTATTTACAATCACCTACTTTAAATTAAAATCAAATATTCGGCTACTGACCGACTAATCGACTAACTGACTAACTGACTAAATTTAATTATTTCCTTCTTTCGCTACAACTACTTCTTTTGCTTTATTGCGCTCTTCCAAACCTTGACGAATTGCTTCCGTCAAATAATGTGTGATAATAGCAATAGATTTTGAAGCATCGTCATTTGCAGGGATTGCAAAATCAACCGTGTTCGGATCGCAATTAGTATCTACCATTGCAAAAGTTTTCAAGCCGAGACGTTTTGATTCTTGCAAAGCAATATGTTCATGTCCAATGTCCACCAAAAAAACAGCTGCCGGCGGACGCGATAAATTTGCCACACCACCCAATACTTTTTCGATACGATCGCGTTCACGACCCATCATCAAACGTTCTTTTTTAGTTACGCTTGTTGCAGTTTCATCGTTCAATAAAGAATCAATGTTTTGCATTTTTTTGATAGATTTACGCACGGTCGCAAAATTCGTCATCATACCACCCAACCAACGTTCTGTCACGAAGGGCATACCTACACTTAGAGCTGCTGCTTGGACAATATCACGCGCTTGTTTTTTTGTTGCAACAAACATAATTTTTCCGCCTCTGCTTGCCAAAACTTTCATGGCATTAGCGGCGCGTTCCAAACCTTCAGAAGTTCTGTTAAGGTCTATGATGTGAACGCCTTTATGTTCAGTAAAGATGAACGGTTGCATTTTCGGATTCCATTTACGTTTTAAATGACCAAAATGCACACCGGCATCGAGAAAATCTTTATATGATGGCTTTTCCATTATATTTGGAATGTTTAATTTTAAAAGTTGAAAGTTATCCGTTATCTGTTTTTTGTTATCCGTTATCTGTTTTTTGTTATCCGATAAAGAAAATAACGGATAACTGATAACGAATAACTCGTGACGACCAAAACAAATTAACGTTTGGAGAATTGGAAGCGTTTACGTGCTTTAGGTCGTCCGTATTTTTTACGTTCAACGGCACGCGGATCACGCGTTAAGAATTTTTTCACTTTAAGCGGTTTGCGGAATTCTTCGTTCAATTTCACCAAAGCGCGGGAAATACCCATACGCACCGCTTCAGCTTGACCTTTAAAACCACCACCGTTTACATTAACAATAACGTCGTAAGCACCAGCAACGGCAACAGTCGTTAATGGATCTGTTACTGTATTCGTGATGTGCATTTGCGGAAAGTATTCGCGGTGATCTTTTCCGTTGACTGTAATCTTGCCTTCTCCTTTGCGAAGAAAAATGCGCGCTACTGCGGCTTTTCTTCTACCTACGGCATTTATTTGTTCCATTTATTAAATGTTGGACTTTAAGAGATGATGGACAACGGACGCCGGAAAAAAATTTATCAATCTTTGTCTATGGTCTATTATCTACTGTCTTAATTTTTAATTATTAATTTTTAATTAGACAAGTTTTTCCGGTTTTTGCGCAGCGTGCGGATGTTCGGCACCGGCATAAAGGAATAATTTCTTGTACATAGCGCGACCCAATTTTGATTTCGGGAGCATGCCTTTAACGGCTTCTTCCATAATCATCATTGGTTTTTTCGCGAGTAAATCTTGAGCAATCACAGATTTTTGTCCGCCCGGATACAATGAATAACTTAAATAAACTTTTTGCGCCATTTTTTTTCCTGTAAAACGAATTTTATCGGCATTGGTGACAATTACAAAATCGCCTGTATCTACGTGCGGCGTATAAGTAGGTTTATGTTTACCACGCAAAACTGTTGCAATTTTTGAACTGAGACGACCGACCGTTTCGCCGTCGGCATCTACGACATACCACTTGCGCATTCCCGGCGCATCTTCGGTGCGTATATGTGTCGTTTGTTGAGTGAGCTTGAGCATTTTAAAATTAGTTATTGGTTACTGATTATTGATTTTTGGTTAGAAATTTCTAATAACCAATAACCAATAACTTACACCGGTTTACCCTTTTTTCTTACAAAAACGCTTACTTTATAAAGAATTTCTGTAAGCGCGTGCAAAAGTAGTAGTAGTAGTTTGAATTAACAACCTTTTGCCAAAAATATTTTTTTTAAATTGCGTTAAGTCTTTGATTACCAGCTTTTTTTTGGAAAATATTTTTTTGTGGGTGAAGAGATTTACAATAATAAGGAGATTTTAGGTATAAAAAATTGAAAATTGAAATAAAAAACTCAGGCGTGATGTGCACTGCCCGATTAATAAGCACAGTGAAGTTTTTATTCCGGATTTTAAATAAAACTTCGCGCTTTTTTCTTCATTCCCATAACTATTCTTATTTTTGGCTTTGCGTTAAATTAACTGCAAGGTGCGCAAAGTCTTCGCAAGATACGCAAAATATAAAAATTGCAAATCGAAATTAACAACTAACAATTAACAATTAACAAAAATGGCTGTACAAATTAAATTCGGTACCGACGGCTGGCGCGCAATTATCGCAGACGATTATACGCTCGATAATGTCAAACGCGTGGCGGAAGCGACGGCACTTTGGCTCAAACGAAATAAAAAGAAAAAAGTCGTCATCGGGTACGATTGTCGCTTTGGTGGCGCGATGTTCACGACTGCTACCGCGCAGGTGTTGGGTGCGCACGGTATCAAAGTGCTTTTAGCTCCGAGTTTTGCTTCGACACCGATGGTATCGTTGGGTGTTATGAAAACAAAATCGGATTTAGGTATCGTCATTACGGCGAGTCATAATCCGCCGAGTTACAACGGTTTTAAATTGAAATCGCATTTCGGTGGTCCGGCTTTTCAGTCAACGATAAATGAAGTGGAAGCACTTATTCCGGAAACGCCGCCGACAAATTTGCCGTCGCTGGCGGATATGGAGGCAAAAAAATTGTTGGAATACGTTGACTTGGAAAAAATGTATGTACACCAAGTCCGAAAAGGGTTCGACTTAAAAAAAATTAAAGCATCGAAAATAAAAATCGCTTACGATGCGATGTATGGAGCGGGACAAAGAGCATTTAAACAAATTTTACCCGGAGCAGTGATGTTGCACTGCGATTGGAATCCGGGAATGCACGGTCAAGCACCGGAACCGATTCATAAAAATTTAACTTCACTTTCCGAAACAATTAAAAAAAATCCTGCAATTCAACTCGGCATTGCAACGGATGGTGATGCAGATCGCATCGGTTTATACGACGGCGACGGTAATTTCGTAGACTCACACCATATTTTATTGTTGTTGTTGCTGTATATGCACAAATACAAAAAATCTACCGGCGAAGTGGTGATTACTTTTTCCGTAACGGATAAAATGCGCGACATGGCGAAAGCGTTTAACATTCCGTGCGAAGTGACAAAAATCGGTTTCAAATATATTGCCGAAATTATGACGCAACGCGATGTCATGGTCGGTGGTGAAGAATCCGGCGGCTTGGCAGTGAAAGGACATATTCCCGAACGCGACGGTATTTGGATTGGTTTGATGATTCTCGAATTTATGGCAACAACCGGAAAATCTTTGAAAGCATTGATTCAAGAAGTGTACGATATTGTCGGTTCATTCGCTTCAGACCGTGACGATTTGCATTTGACGAACGAGAAAAAAGAAAGTATCGTCGCTATTTGCAATAAAACGCCGTACAAACAGTTTGGAAAATATAAAGTTGAATCGCTCGAAACGATTGACGGTTGGAAATATAATCTTGGTAACGGCGAATGGGTTATGATGCGGGCTTCGGGAACAGAACCTGTTTTACGCGTTTATGCGCAATCAAAAGATTTAGCCGGCGCACGTGCGATTTTAGAAGCAACGAAGGCAACGATTTTGTAATAATAAATGGGTGTATAAAAAAATCTTGCAAGGAAATTAATTTTTCTTGCAAGATTTTTTTATAATGTAAAGTACCTGATTGTCGAAAATAAACACCTACCCGTATAATGTAAATTTATTTTTCGCGCAAGATATTGAACTTTGCATCTCAATTGAATGGACGGATAAATATAAAGTGGTCAATTAAATTTAAAAATTACACCGACTTATTATTTACCCTTAACGATAATTGAATTTTATCGCAAAAACCGTAAATCCAAAATCATAAAATGTCTTTTTTTCAACGGCATCGCATTTCTATACTGCATCTTACTTTTTGGTGTGTTTATTCTTTATTTTTTTTCTTTGGTTTGAATGAACCGCGTCATGGTATTCAACCCGACATAAAAGAAGTGCTGAGGGATACGTTTCAACACGTTTCGATGATGATGATCATCAGCTACATCAATTTCTTTTATATTTTACCGCCTTTTTTGAAAAACAGAAATGCAGGGCAATATTTGCTTCGATTTTTAACTACGTTTATTCCATTCGTTTTTATTTACGTTATCCTCCAAAGATACGTAAAAGACGGTTACACCTACCATGATCGATATTTTTACAGTACCGGTTTTATTCAACGCGTGATTTTGACAACTTTTTTTATCGTCATGTTTGTCTGTTTACTCAAACTCATTCAAGAATGGTTTGAATTGGATGCTCGAAAAAAAGAATTAGAAAATGAAAAACTCACGACCGAATTACAATTTCTAAAAGCACAAATTAATCCACATTTTTTGTTTAATACCCTCAATAATTTATATTTTTTGGCTTTTACACAATCGCCGAATACGGCGGAAGTTGTTGCCAAACTTTCTCAAATGATGCGCTATATGATTTACGAATCGAATCACGAAAAAGTGCCGTTGAGTAAAGAAATCGAGTACATTCAAAATTATATCATTTTAGAAAAATTGCGCCTTGAAGATAATTTTCCGGTTTCTTTTGAAGTGCAAGGCAATGCCGAAGGTGTGCGCATTACGCCTTTAATACTGATTACTTTTGTAGAAAATGCTTTTAAGCACGGTGTCAATAATAATATTAAAGCCGCGTATGTGTCCGTAAAAATTATTTTAGCCGATAAAAATTGTACTTTCACTGTTGAAAATAGTAAAATACCGCAACAAGCAAAAAATGTGAAAGAAAAATCCGGCATCGGTTTGCAAAACGTAAAACGCAGATTGGCATTAAGTTATCCGGACAATTACACGCTCGAAGTTGAAGACAAACCCACATTTTATAAAGTACAGTTGCTTTTGAATTTAGATTAAAAAAATAATGCGACTGAAAGTCTTTCAAATACCGGCGACAGATATAAATGTGGCAAAAAAAATCCCGAATTTTCTTTT
>JAYTNA010000851.1:0-3544 GCA_043748865.1 Saprospiraceae bacterium | reverse complement strand
GTCCACTGTCAATTAATTTGCTAACGCTTTATCATTTTTCTTTTTCAAATCATGTTTAGTGAGTAAACCGACGTGATGATCAATCATTTCACCATTTTTGAAAATCATAATCGTCGGAATAGCGCGAATACCGAAATTTGTCGGCGTGATTTCATTTTCGTCTATATCCATTTTACCGACTTTTAATTGTCCTTCGTATTCGTGCGCTAAATCTTCGACGATAGGTCCAATCATTTTACATGGACCACACCAAGGAGCCCAAAAATCCACAAGCGTCACACCTGCCGAAACATTGTCGGCAAAATTTGTATCTGTAAACTCTACTACTTTTTTCATTGAAATATTTTTTATGAAGAAGGAATGTAACTACTCAAGTTGTCATTAAAAGATAAAACAACCGATGTCAACCTGAGTTGTAAAGAAGTAATTCTTGTAAAACACGAACCTTAAAAACAAAGTTCAAAATTATTAAGAATTTTTCTAAAAAAGAAAAAAATTTGTTAATGAATGATAAATGATGAACGATGAATCTCGTGATGAATTTATTTTCATTGCCTACGAAATTTCAAAACATCGTTCATTTACATTCATTTACTTACTTAGTAGTTTTCCAAAAAAAAAGTCGAATAAATATATTTTGAATTGCCGTCGGCTTCAGGCGACGGAAAAATAGAGAGGAGGCGGCTTTAGCAAAAATATAAGCTTTGGTTCGCAAATGAAGAATTTTGGCTAAAGCCAAAACCTTGCTTTAATCTTCGTCGGCTGAAGCCAACGGCAATTCAAAGCGATAAAAATTTGATAAAAATTTATGAATAAAAATTTATTAAAACAACTTTCCGATTTTACGCCTTCCAATTTTCGAGAACAATCCATGCTGATTCTGACGCAGCAATTCGTGGCTTACTGCGATACATTTTCGGAGATTGGCGAAAAAAATTGTATGAATCGTTTGTCATTTAAAGGACACGTAACAGGTTCGGCTTGGATTGTTGACGCCGAAAAAAAATACACACTGCTCACGCACCATAAAAAACTTAATCGTTGGTTTCAATTGGGTGGTCATGCTGAAGACAGCGAGATTTCCGTTTTAAATGTCGCAGAACGCGAAGCACGAGAAGAATCGGGTTTGAAAAGTATAAAACTTTTAAATCCGCATATTTTTTCCGTTGATGTACATTTAATTCCGCCCGATAAAAATTTTCCGACGCACCATCATTACGATATACGTTTTTTGTTTGAAGCCGACAAAAACGAACGGGTAAACATCAGCGATGAATCAAATACTTTGAAATGGATTTTATTAGATGAGGTACATCTTTACAACGCCGATGCTTCTATTTTGAGTATGGTAGAGAAAGTGCGCAATATCGGATAAATCCACTTTTTTCTTTCACGTTCCTAAAAATTCTACAATAGCCCGTACTACATCCGGATTTTTTACCAACCGGTAATGTCCGAAACCTTCTGTGATGATAAGGTGTGCGTTTTTCCAATTTTTTTCAATGCGTTCTGCCGTACTTAAAGGCGTGACATCATCTTGTTTGTCGTGAACTAAGAGTAATTTTTTGACGTGAATTTTATTTTCAGACAATGCTGTATCAAAAGTTTCTAAATGCGGATTGATATTGCCAAATTTTTTGAAAATATGTTTGCGCAAACGCTCCGGCATTTGAACACGCGACATAAAATTGTTAAGAATGACGGGCAAACGCGGCGGCACTGCCAAAAGCACAACACGTTCAATGGCTAATTTCGGATTGACGTGTTCCAAAGCGAAAATCACACACGAACAACCAAACGAATGTGCAATCGCACCGTGAAACGCGCCACCAAATTTTTCGATAATCGCAGCAATAACACCGGCATTAATGACTAAATTAAGTTGTTCACCGCCCGAATCGCCGTGTGCCGGAGCATCGAAAGTAATAATTTTTAAACCTTTTTTTAAAAGCGGATTAACGAACATCCGCAACGCCGTTCCGCGAGATTCCCAACCGTGTACCAATAAAACAATTTTATCGCCGGCACCCCACTCGTACAATTTTATTTTTGTATCATTTACTATTAAATCGGAAATTATTGCACTGTCAATTACGGCATCCGTTTTCCAATGTTTAGCGCGCGTGCGTGGTGTAGCGAAAATTTTGTACCCGAAATTTGCCGCCGCATCCGGAAATAATACGCCAAGTATACCAAATCGCAAACGCAAATAACGTTGCTGCCACTTATTAATGGGTTTTTCTTTTTCTATTTTAGTGTCAACGTGTGCTGTTTTTAGATATTCTACAGACATTAGCAGTACAATGAAAGATAAATAATGAATTTATTCATTCACACATTTATCTGAGTTTACAGTTTTAAATTTAAACAGCAAAGATGCACCGAAATTTTGAACAACTAATTGCATAATTATTAAAAAAGAAATAACCAAATTTTAGCAGAAAGCTATTGGAAAAATTTTAGTGCCCGCAGGAAAACATCCACCTATTTTTTAAACCGCTCCAACCCGCACGTTAAAAAAGTTTTATACTCATCAATATTCGGCGTATAAGCTACCGGCGCATTTAAAACTTTCATATCCGGCGACATCAAAACATAAAACGGTTGCGCGTTTCTGTTAAAATGCGTGGCTTCAAAATCTGTCCATAGTTTACCTTCGGTGTTCACCGTTTTATTTTCAACGCTCGATGTATAAGGGACGTAAGGTGTTTTTAATGCCGATTTATCGTCGGTGTAAAGAGAAATGAGGACGTATTTATCGCGAATGAGTTCCATCACACCGGGTTTATTCCAAACATTTTCTTCCATTTTTCGGCAATTTGCGCAATTCCAACCGGTAAAATCCAATAAAATAGGTTTGTTTATTTTTTTTGCGTAAGCCAACCCTTCATTCAAATCGTGAAAACAAGGTAAGTTGAGCGGACAACGTTGCGGATAAATATAACTGTAACCGGCAGGAGGTAAAATGCCGCTCGTTAAACCGGGTGTGTCAAATGTATTTGCTGTTTGGCTGAAACGATAACCGAGACCTAAATAAAACATCGCCCCGAGCGATGCGACAACCAATGCTACGCGCAAAGGCGAGAATTTTTTTATCGCAGCGTGGCCGAAACGCATGATACCGCCGTGATAAAGTGCGAGACCGAGTGCGCATAAAATCCAAATACCCAGCACCACTTCGTAAGGTAAAATTTTCCAACCGTTAATTAAATCGGCATTGGATAAAAATTTGAATGCGAGTGCTATTTCTAAAAATCCGAGCGTTACTTTCACGTCATCCATCCACGAACCGGCTTTCGGTAATGCATGTAACATGGCGGGGAAAAATGCAAACAAGCCGAACGGCAACGCCAACGCCAATGCAAAACCAAACATACCGACCAACGGACCCAATGAAAAACCGTTGCCGGAAACAGATTCGACTAAAAGCGAGCCAATAATTGGACCGGTACAAGAAAAAGAAACCAACGCTAACGTGAATGCCATAAAGAAAATACCGGCAAATCCTTGTCGTTTATACGATTGTTTATCTATCGCATTCGAC
>JAYTNA010000850.1:0-1854 GCA_043748865.1 Saprospiraceae bacterium | reverse complement strand
AAGAGCAAAGCCGAAATGTTTTCAAATGTTTGTTTGGAATGCTTGACTATTAATTTTGAAATCCAATAAGCGAGAGTAAAAGTATGTGTTTCTGTCATGGTTTACAAAGCTAAAAATAAAGAATAAATTTAGCACAAAAATACTTTATTTTTATATAATATTTCTCGCTAAAACCGATGAGAAGATTTTTTTTAATTTTAATAGCTAAACATTAAAATGTGGCAGTTTTATTTCTATTATTCCAAGCAGGACTATTCCATGCATAACTTCTATCGATTGCATCAATGACGCCATTCAAGTTAAAATCATTGAGCAAATAACCGGTTTGGTTTCTGTTGTTCCAAGTCGTGTTTCTTTAAAAATCATTTATAATATTGTTGCTGTCACCGACGTACATAGAGCACAAAGACAAGGTAAACACTCGGTATTAAATTATTGAGTGGACTTAAACCACAAGGAAAAAAAATTAAATTAATTGACAGTTGACAATGGACAAAAAAAACTCTTGAAAAGTTTTAAACCTTCCAAGAGTTTTTTAAAATTGAAAATCAAAAAACTATTTAAATCCATTGTCCATTATCAACCATCAATTAATTAGAAAGCATAACCGGCATCACGAGCATTAAAATATCTTCGCCTGCGACATTATCCAGCGGACGCAAAATACCGGCGCGACTTGGTGTAGAAAGTTCAAAACAAACTTGTTCACCTTCCAAAACAGCGAGCATTTCCAATAAAAATTTTGCGTTGAAGGCGATCGTGATTGCGGTTCCCGTATATTCGCAAGAAAGTTGTTCAGTCGCTTCGTTAGAAAAATCTAAATCTTGTGCCGAAATTGTCAAACTTTTATCGTTAATATTGAATACAACTTGGTTTGTCGTTTTGTTCGCATAAATCGCAATACGACGCAGCGACTGCAGCAATTCGTTTCTGTTCACAATCAATTTATGATCGCTATTAACGGGAATAACCGCATTGTAATCCGGATAACGCGCATCAATCAGACGACACACCATTTTTACATTGCCGAAACTGAAAAACGCATTCGATTTATTATAACTAATATGAACTTCACCGTTTTGCGGCAACGCATTTTTTAATAAGTTTAATGCTTTTTTTGGTACGATGAAAGAAACTACGCCGTCGTTTTTAAGATCGCTGAACTCATAGCGCACGAGTTTATGCGCGTCAGTAGCGACAAAATTTAATTTATCCGGCTCAATTTGAAAATAAACACCGGTCATTGAAAGGCGCAACTCATCGTTACTTGTTGCAAAAAGTGTTTTTGAAATACCTTGTTGCAATGTGTTCACCGGCAAAGTCAAATGTATTTCTTCGCCCGCTTGCGGAATAGTCGGATAATCCGCACCATTTTCGCCGGCTAATTTATATTTTCCGTAAGCCGACGTGATTTCAATCGCGTGATTATTGTCGTTGATGCTTAAAGTGATGGGTTGTTGCGGCAACGCTTTCAAAGTATCCATCAAAATTTTTGCGGGAACGGCAAAAATACCATCGCTGTCGCTCAATACTTCAATTTCGGTAGTGATGGAAGTTTCTAAATCGGTAGCAGCAATGATGAGTTTATTATTTTCAATTTGAAAAAGAAAATCTTCGAGTATCGGCAGCACCGGATTTGAACTGATAGCACCACCGGCAATTTGTAATTGTTTTAATAAGTCGTTTGATGCAACACTAAACTTCATGAGCAAAATCGTCGCGGCCGGTTGAATCTGCGCACCAATGGCTGGTGGACCTGACCGCGCTGGCCCGTTGCCGTGCACTCTTCGCCGGCCATGGTTCGGCTGCAGCGTTGCACGCTGCCGAGCACTGGCCGAGCAATCAATCGCTGAT
>JAYTNA010000849.1:0-1823 GCA_043748865.1 Saprospiraceae bacterium | reverse complement strand
AAAACAATTAGAAGCTAATCCGGTAAGTTTAATTGGTTCGGGTACACCGGTTTCAAGTGCAGAATTACTTCAGAGTGATGCTTTTGATAAATTGTCAATCAAACCGAATCAAAAGGCGGCACGATATGATATTACCGGAAAAATTGATGCGCGATTGAGTAAAAATCTTGATATTTCGCTTGGTGCAAAATTGTATCACAATGAAAATCAAATTGACGGGGGCGGAACGTATCCTTGGGAGGTGTTTAATTCTGATTATAATCCGACGCAAAACAGAACAAGTTATCGCGGCAATTTCAAACTGCGTCATCGTTTAACCGGACTTGCAGGCGATAAACCGACGGGTGCATTGATTGATAATGCGCAATACACGATTATATTAGGTTACGAGCAAAACAGTTTCAATGTATCTGATGCAATTCATAAAGATAATTTTTTTGATTACGGTTATGTAGGTAAATTTAATTATGGTTGGTCGCCTGTTTACGGAACCGACGCAACAGGTGTGCATCAATTGGGATATTTACAACGATTATTGAGTTATACAAGAGCGGAAGTGAATCCGATTTTGGCGAATTACAATAACGGTATTGATGCCAATGCGGCGGCGACGAACCTTAATATCTTCAATGGCATTTTCAACCACGATAATTTGCCGAAAGTTTATACTTTTCATCAAAATGTCGGTTCGGTTTATAACAACTACGTAAAACAAGAAACAAATACACTCACAGGAAAATTTGATTTAAGTTTTGATATTGTACCAAAAGGCGACAGGACAAAAGCGCACAATATCGAAGCCGGGTTTATTTATGAACAACGCAACGACCGCAGTTATCGAATCAATCCGTTTTCTCTCTGGGATTTAGCAGAGCGTTTACAAAATCAAAATATCAACGGTTTTGGTGCAGATACGACGAAACCTTTACGCGATACTGTCATTCAAGGACAAAAAGTAAAAATTTACGCACCGCTCAAAACAGCCGGTATTGATGCTTTGACGGATAACCGTTTTTGGAAAAACTATCGCGCGAAATTCGGTTTACCCGAAACTTCTTTCGGTAATGTCAATAACTTAACGCCCGACCAAATGTCTTTAGATTTGTTCACGGCGCGTGAGTTGAATGACCAAAATTTAATTGGTTATTACGGTTATGATTATCTCGGCAAGCCACTCGGCACAAACGTTACTTTCAACGATTTTTTCACATCGAAAGATGCGAACGGTACGCGCACTTTTCCGGTTGCAGCACTTCAACCGATTTATTTCGGCGGATATATTCAAGATAAATTCCGAATCGGCGATTTAATTATCAGCGCAGGTTTGCGCGTTGATAGATACGATGCAAATACAAAAGTTCTGAAAGACCCCTATTCGTTGTACGATATTATGTCGGCAAAAGATTATTACGCGCTTATCAAACAACCGAAACCGGATAATATTGGCGATGATTACAAAGTTTACATCACTTCAAATACTTTCGGAAAAACGGCATACAATTATAAAGCGAACGATATTCAAGCCTATCGCGTCGGTGATCAATGGTACACTAAAACCGGACAACCGAGCGCGCCCGAATTAATTTTCAACGGTACTCAAACTTTTGCAAAATATAAGATAGATACTTTCGCAACGGTAAAACAATTGGGTTATGACCCAAGTATTTCGTTTACGGATTATCAAGCGCAATTTAATTTTATGCCGCGTTTGGCATTTTCTTTTCCGATTTCTGATGTCGCTAACTTTTTTGCACACTATGATGTTTTAGTCTCACGTCCGACTTCAAATAATACAGTGACGGCACTGCAATATTATTATTTTG
>JAYTNA010000848.1:0-1856 GCA_043748865.1 Saprospiraceae bacterium | reverse complement strand
AAGTACACAAACCAAAACTTACTGCGCCCATCAATGCAATGCGCCAATCAATGCGCAGCGTGAGCAACAAAAGATACATACACAACATACCGACCAACGCATTTGTGTGCGGCGGCACAACGCCATTGCCAAGCAAAAATGCGCGAAAAACCGGTTTTGTTAAATTGCCGTTCGATATTTGATAAATTTGTGTTGTCGGCATACCGCTGAATAAAGCGTTTGTCCATAAAACCGGTTGACCGGTTTCTTTATTGTATTTTGTGATTTCGGTTTGTATCGCGCCGGCTTTTTGATTATCACCTTGTTGCAAAACTTTTCCCCCGAAAGTATAAGGTGAAAAAAATGTGAACGTTAAGGCAATCATTACCGCAACAGCTATTAAGTGCGGTATAATTTTTTTTACGATAGGATTCATTATTCGGATTGAGTTATGAATTTAGTTAGATGCTATTGTACGTAGTTTTTAGCGTTTTTGTTTTATTACTCTGCAGCTTTTGAAAACGTGCAAAAATACAGAATGAAATATTTTTTTCGGCATTTTTGACGAGGATTTTCGCGATTAAAAGTCTAACAAATTTGTTTTCTTAATCTTTCCAACTCAGTTGAATTTTTCTGAAGTGATTCAATGAGGTTTCATTTCCGGCATTTTACAATACGTTCTTCAAAAAAAACTCTAACTAATTCCCCAATTTTCATCCGGTTTTATCTCCTAACACATAAATTAGTTTATCGCCTTTTATCAAATTCGGTAACAAAAATCATTATCTGTATATATCACTTTTTATTTTGCTAAAAAAAATCCTCAAAAAGCTATAATTTTGTGAGTTTTTTAAAAAAGAGAATCCAAAATACGTATGATATTTTGTCCGAAATGCCATAATCCTGTAGTTGAGAATGCTAAATTTTGTCACACTTGCGGTACTAATGTAGATGTACCGATGGTGGAGTGCGTGCATTGCGGTAAAAAAAATCCGATTGACGCGAAGTTTTGTTATCATTGTCATTTGCCGGCGCGCGTTTTAGAATTGTCGCCGCTTACGAAAAGTAAATCGCGCTATCTTCTGAATTTTGATGATGTATTGGCGTTAGAAGGGCAAATAAAAAATCTTTTTTTTGAAACGCTGAAACGCATTGCCGGTTGGATGCAGCCGAAAAATGTAGATGCTTATTTGCAAAAAATGGTATCGTCCGGTTTTTTAGAAACCGTTGATACGCGTGCCAAACAATTAGCACTCGATTGCGAATTGCGTTTTATGAATGAAGGCAAACCGGCACGCGAGAAATTAGAAAAAGAAATTCAGAACGGTATTTTTTTCTTGGCTTTATATTTCATCGTTTATAATTGCAAAGATTTGAATCCGGTGCAACTTTCTGAAAAAATTTTTCAATATGAACGTGTTAACTTCGATAAAAAAAGTATCAAAGACATTGTTTTAGATTTTTTAGATTTAGGTCAAGAAAAAGAAAAAATTTATTTCGACGCTTTCACGATCCCTGAAGACAAACTTATTGGCGCGTACAAACAATTTCTTTTTACTGCACGCGAAGAATATCCGATTTTTATTTGCGATCAAACATGGCTTGGCAACAGTAAAGAAGGTTTTGCGATGACTCCTTTTGCTTTATATTGGCGGGCTGCGATGAATTCGCCGCAAAAAATTTATTATCACCATTTAAAAAATTTAGAGCGACAAAAATCGTGGATAACGATTAATAAACAGTTTTTCAACGTCAATCCGGCGCTCAATATTAAAATGCTCATTTTGTTGGAGCGTTTGAAGAACTTGTATGTTTATGAATAATCGTAGAAAGTTGGAAAAGAGTCAATTCATTATAATTTTCAACTTTCAACCTTC
>JAYTNA010000847.1:0-1834 GCA_043748865.1 Saprospiraceae bacterium | reverse complement strand
TAAAAATCGCATATCACCGATGCCGTCCACAAAGTCACGTCCACAACTTACGACACCGCGTTTAATAATTCTCGGAGTAGCTGTTTTGCTCACTTTGATTATGTTATATTATTTGCGCAGCATCTTGACCTATGTACTTATAGCTTGGGTGATTTCGATGATCGGACGACCGGTAGTAAAATTTTTAAAAAAAATACGCATCGGCAGCAAACATTTGCCGGCAACCGGTGCGGCTGCACTTACACTTCTACTTTTCGCCCTCGTTATCGGCAGTTTTTTTGCTTTTTTTGTGCCGATGTTTGTACACGAAGCCAACAACTTATCGAAAATAGATTACAATGCCGTCGGAAAAACACTTCAAAAACCATTGGATGATTTAACGAATACCGGAAAAAAATTCGGTTTTCTTAATGAAAATGAAACCGCATTGTCTTATTTACAACATGAACTGAGTAAATATATGGATGTTACTAAACTTGGCGGCACCTTCAAAGCAGCTCTTTCTACTGCCGGCGGACTATTCGTCGGTTTTTTTGCGGTGTTATTTATTTCGTTCTTTTTTCTGAAAGATCAAAATATGTTCATGGAGTTTATCTCTTCGTTCTTTCCGCAAGAACGTGACCAAAATATTCGCGAAGCTGTTGATGGTACGACAATGATGCTCACGCGCTATTTTAGTGGCATCCTCATCCAAATGTTTTTTATTTTTATTTATTTAAGCATTATTTTATCGGTATTCGGTGAAGAAAATGCGTTTCTAATAGCTATTTTTGCAGCGATTGTGAATATCGTACCTTATTTGGGTCCATGGTTAGGGTGTATTTTTGCATTAATGGCGGCTATAACTTCCAATTTGAATAATGATTTTTATGCACAGACAGTACCTTTGCTCATAAAAATTATTGCTGCTTTCGGAGCCATGCAATTACTCAACGATTGGTTTGTAGCACCGGTTATTTTTTCAAACCGCGTAAAAGCACATCCACTCGAAATTTTTTTGGTGACGTTGATTGGTGCAGAATTGGGCGGTATTTTAGGTATGGTGATTGCTATTCCGACTTACACGGTTTTGCGCGTCATAGCACATGAATTTTTTAATCATTATCGTTTCGTTCAAAATATCACAAAAGGACTTGAAGGGAATGAATAGTGAACAACGAAAAATGAAAAAAGCATACAGTTATATTAACAAAGAAGGGCTGAAAACCCGAAATTTATCAGCGATGGGTGAAGTCCGTCGAAGCAACGAATAAATAATGAAAAAACTCATAACTGCCATTGCCATTTTATCTTTGGTATCTTGTGCAAGCCCAATCTCAAAATTTTTGATAAAAAGTGCAGAAACAACGGCACCTGCAAAAGTCGTCTTTCAAAATTTATCTCAAAATGCAGATAGATTTGAATGGCAATTCGGCGACAGCATCGTTTCCGCCGATTCTTCAATCCTACATATTTTTAACCACTCGGGTAACTACACGGTTACCTTAAAAGCTTTTAAAGGCAATAAAGTGAATCAAAGTCAACAAAACGTTTTAATTAAAGCACCGCTGGCTTGTTTGGTGCAAATAGAAACCGATTACGGTATTATGGTTGTCGAATTATCGAATGCAACACCCCTGCACCGCGATAATTTTACAAAATTAGCCACAGAAGGTTTTTACGACGGTACGCTTTTTCATCGCATCATCACCGATTTTATGATTCAAGGCGGTGATCCGGATTCAAAAAATGCTGCCGCCGCACAAGGACTTGGCAGCGGCGGACCGGGCTACACGATTCCGGCAGAGTTTATTGATTCGCTTATTCATGTGAAAGGTGCATTAGCGGCAGCGCG
>JAYTNA010000846.1:0-4159 GCA_043748865.1 Saprospiraceae bacterium | reverse complement strand
CATCTAAAGTTTTTAGCTGAGGCAGATCTAATTTAAGTTTGCGGGCAATGCGCAATTCTCTGTTCTCAAATTTATTGAGAAAAGAACCGGAACTCGGTGCTGTAAATAGTTGTGTTTCGTTAGCGGAAGTTTGAGCGTTCAGTGCCAGCGAAAAAACATAGAGCGCAGTAAAAATTATTAATTTTTTCATCTTTAAAATATGTACAGTGAGAAATACTCAATAAAGATAGTCAGAATAAAATACTTTGCCCGGAATTTAACACAAAATTGAAAAAAAAGACATTTTAACGCTTAGGAATGAGAAAGAAGTAAGTCCTATCGTTAGACTTATTCTTTTACGTTCAGAATGTTTATCTTTTGCGTTAAATATTACCCGATATTCGCCTTAAAAGATAAAAATTCTGACCAAAAAATAATTAATCCTACCGGCAGAACTTATTTCATTCTCATTCCCTATCCGATTTTTTCAAAAATTTTGTCTAAAACATCGTAAGATTTTATACCGACTTGTTCCTCTGCACCGCCGTGCAAACAGAGTGCGTATAAATTGAGCGGTATTAGTTGCTGCAAATCATTTGCATTGAAGGATATATCGAGAGAGATAAGAAAATGTTCGGTAAGACTAATAAAGTCTTCAAAAATTATTTTTTTATTGTAAAGTAATAAATTTTCAAAGGTATCGTGTGTTGCAAAAATTTCCTGTACGACTTTTTTTTCGCCCTCATACTTTTCTATTCGTTGTTGCAATGTATGTAACGTGGTACGTTCATCTATAAAAATTTTTCTAAAAACGGTTTCAACAGCGATGGAAGCAATGTCATCAACAGGAAAATTTTCTTCGATTTGCACTGCTTTTATTGACGTGTTGGTCAAAAATCGATTCAGTAATGCTACATCATCGGTCTCCCATTGACCGATAAAATTTATGCCTTCAATCCAATCTATAATTGCAATTGCTTGTATCGGCGAAATATACGCGGGAGATGTTTCTCTAAAATCGAAGTGCATATAAGTGACGCCTTGTGCGGCGAAATAGCGTGCATCCGTTAAGTTTGTAATATTGACAGCTTTTATTTTCAAATTGTTGATTGGTTGTTTATTATGGGTAATCGTTGATCGGTTATGCGTTATCCGTCAATCGAAAAAACAGATAACGCATTAACGATCCAATAATCGCAAAAGATATTCTCCGTAACCACTTTTGATATATTTATGCCCGAGCTTTTCAAATTGTTCGTCGTTAATAAAACCCATTTGCCACGCGATTTCTTCGATACAACCGATTTTTAAACCTTGGCGCGCTTCAATCGTTTGAATAAATTGACCGGCATGTAACAATGATTCGTGAGTACCTGTATCTAACCAAGCTGTTCCGCGACCAAGTACGCCGACTTTCAGTAAACCTTTCTCGAGATAATATTTATTAACGTCCGTAATTTCAAATTCGCCACGTGGTGAAGGTTTCAAATTTTTTGCTACCTCAATCACAGAATTATCATAAAAATATAAACCCGGTACTGCGAAATTCGATTTAGGTTTTTCGGGTTTTTCTTCAATTGAAATTGCCACATTATTTTTATCAAAAGCCACAACACCGTAACGTTCCGGATCTGCAACTTGATATGCAAAGACAACACCGCCGGTAGGTTTATTCGAGGCTTGCATGAGTTCGCTTAATCCGGCACCGTAAAAAATATTATCGCCGAGAATAAGTGCGACATCATCTCGTCCGATAAATTTTTCGCCCAAAACAAAAGCCTGCGCTAAACCATTCGGCACTTCTTGCACTTTATAATGAAAATCTACACCGATATCTTCACCGGAACCAAAAAGTTTTTTGAAATGCGACAAATCATAAGGTGTAGAAATAATTAATATTTCTCTGATGCCGGCTTGCATAAGTGTACTTAAAGGATAATAAATCATCGGCTTATCATACACCGGCATCATTTGTTTACTCACGGCTAAAGTCAACGGATATAAACGCGTTCCGAGACCACCGGCTAAAATTATTCCTCTCATAGGTGTTTAAGTCGGTTAGTCGGCGGTTGGTCGGTTGGTCGGTTGGTTCAATCTAAGACCAACTGACCAACTAACCGATCAACCAATTAATTTATAATTTTTACTTTATTATTTAACAAAGTTTGTGAAGGTATCACCACGCGTTCAGTGTCTGTGACTTGAAGCGTGACAGAAATGTTTGTAACTTCCATGATGACACCGCGTACGCCTTCTACTTCAATTGTCATGCCTTTTTGAAAAATACGTTTGTTAAAAAAGCCGGCTAAAATATTGGATAGGACATCACGCGCCGCAAAACCATAAGAAATGGCTGCCGCCAACATCACGGCACTGATGATAATTAATAAATTGGTAGATAAAATGCGCGTATCAACTTTGGCTTGTTCGAGTGCGGTGAGCGCAATCATGATAAACAGCAAATAATAAATAGCAGTGCTTAAAACCCTTCCGGCACTGATGCCGAGCGAACCCATCGAGCGGCGCAAAAAATCGCGGATAACGGAAGCGAAGTACCAGCCGACAATGAGAATAATAACTGCAGTAACAAAATGCGGAAGATATTCCAAAAAACGTTGAATTTGGTAAGACACCGGTGTCCAATTCAAAGTTTCTGCCGCCGTAGAAATGATGAGTAAAATGAAAACCCAATAAATAAATCGACCGATGATGAAACTCGGCGATACCGCTATATTGGCTTGTTGCAAAAATCGCGTAATGTGGACGCGCTCAGCAAATTTATCGAAAGAAATGGTACGCAATATACGCTCTAAGCCGCCTGATATTAGTCTGGCGAGCAAAAGCACTATTAGCAGTACAATAATACCTACCAATAAATTAGGAATAGTATCTCTGAATTTTTCCGCAAACACGCGCAATGATTCAGTAAAGATGTACCAAAGTCTGTTTAATTCATTCATAATTTTATTAAGGATGAATGATGAATGATAAATGATAAATGATGAATATTTTTCTTATGATTCATCATTCATCATTCATTATTCATCATTTTTTGCAGTTCTATATTTTTTCTCAAAATAATGAAACAGTTTTTCTTTTTCGTTACCGTAATTACTGCCCGGAAGTGCATTTATTATCTCTGCCTGCGATTCTAAAAATTTAGCCGTGAATAAATCCAAAAAATCAGCAATGAGAGACGTAGCATCTATTGTAGTAAATACTTCTACTTTCAGATTCAGGTCTGCGACTGATGATTCCGTTTTTTCTTTTTTTTCTTCTAATTGTCGAAATAACGACTGTAATGTATTTTCTTGCATGAAAAACAGCTTTGAGTTTTGAGCTATTAAATTTCAGCCGCTCAAGCTCACGGCTAAAAGACTTTTCTTATATTATTTTATATAATTGAAAACGATAGTTTTCTATATTTTAAAAACTCATGGCTCAAAGCTAAAACTTATGGCTCAAAGCTCGCTGCTCATTGCCAAAGCCTTTTTCTTATACACCCTTTTCGCTACCACAATACCGATTTCATACAAAGAATAAAGCGGTACAAAAACCAATAATTGAGATACTACATCCGGTGAAGGCGTAATGACACCGGCGGCAATGAGTAATATAACTATCATGTGGCGACGATATTGTTTCAAAAAAGCCGGAGAAACGACACCCAATCGCGCTAAGAAATAAATGAGAATAGGCAATTCAAAAACCAAACCAATCGGTAACGTAAACATCGTCATGTAGCCGATATAAGAATTGAGTGTTACACTGCCGCCGACACCGCCAATTGTATAACCCGCCAAAAAAGAAATAGCGAATGGTGCGATGATAAAATAACCGAACAAGACACCGAAAATAAAAAGTCCTGAACAAATACTCACAAAACCGGTCGCTGCTTTTGCTTCTTTATCCACCAACCCCGGTTTAATAAATTGCCACAATTGATAGAAAACAAACGGACTCGCCAATATTAAACCCAAAACGATAGCAACTTGCGTTTGTTTAAAAAAAGTTTCGCCCATCTCGGTCGTAAACATCTTAAACTGCGGTGGCTTTTGGCACAAACTTGTCATACCCGTTTTTTGTGCCAATGCGCATAAAACGCGATACGTAATAAAATCTTCGTTGCGCGGTGCATAAATAATTTTATCGAAAACCCAATCACCCGTTGAGAAAACCG
>JAYTNA010000845.1:0-3061 GCA_043748865.1 Saprospiraceae bacterium | reverse complement strand
AAAAAGTTTTGTAAAAGATTATCCGCTCGTTTTAAAAGATCATCATTTGACACCGGTGCTGTTCAACGGTTCAATTTACAAAAATGAACGCGGCAATGTAATTGGTGCGGTGGTGGTTGCAAGAGATGTTACTAACCGCATTAAGATTGAAAAAGAATTGACGGAAGCAAAAAATTTAGCGGAATCGTCAACAATTATTGCGCACGAAGAAAAAAATAAAGCCGAAGATGCCGTAAAATCGAAACAGCAGTTTCTCTCGAATATGAGCCATGAAATTCGCACACCTATGAATGCGATTATCGGTTTCACGAAAGTTATTTTAAAAACAGATTTATCCGCTAAACAAAAAGAATATCTTACCGCCATAAAAATGAGTGGCGATGCTTTAATCGTTCTCATCAACGATATTCTCGATTTAGCAAAAGTAGATGCCGGCAAAATGACGTTTGAACAAACGCCATTCAAATTGTCATTGTCCATAGCTGCCATGCTGCATTTGTTTGAGCCAAAAATTCAGGAAAAAAATCTCTTACTCATAAAAAAATACGATGAAAAAATTCCGGATGTCATCGTCGGTGATCCGGTGCGTTTGCATCAAATCATTTTAAATCTTTTGAGCAACGCCGTAAAATTCACGAACAAAGGCAGTATTACGGTAAAAGTGAAGCAGGTACAAGAAGATGATACTTCCGTTAAAATTGAATTTTCAGTTACGGATACAGGAATCGGTATCTCGAAAGATAATTTAGAGAAGGTTTTCGAAAATTTTCAACAGGCCTACACTGATACAACGCGATTGTTCGGCGGCACCGGACTCGGACTTGCGATTGTAAAACAATTAATTGAACCGCAAGGCGGCACCATTAAAGTACACAGTACTTTGGGAGAAGGTTCTACTTTCAGTTTTATTCTACCTTTCCTCAAAACTAATGCCGAAGCTGTGATTGATGAAGAAATAGTTGAATTCGACAATGAATTTACAAATATAAAAGTATTGGTCGTCGAGGATATAGTACTCAATCAATTGTTGATGAAAACTATTTTAGATGATTTTGGTTTAGAACGCGACATCGCCGATAACGGCAGAATAGCTATTGAAAAATTACAAAATGAAAACTACGATATTATTTTAATGGATTTACAAATGCCCGAAATGAACGGATTTGAAGCAACGGATTACATTCGCAACACGCTGAAATCTAAAATTCCGATTATTGCTTTAACGGCAGACGTTACCACCGTTGATTTAGCCAAATGCAAAGCTGTGGGCATGAATGATTATATTACTAAACCTGTTGATGAGCGTTTGCTTTACAATAAAATAATCGGATTGGTGAAAAAAAATACGCCGTCACCGGCTGTGCAAAGTTCTAGTGTCGAGCAAGATGTAAAAGTAAGATATACGAACTTGAATTACTTAATGGAACGCACAAAATCAAATCCGACATTGATGATGGAAATGATAACGGCTTATTTGGAACAAACACCGAGCTTAATCAGTGCCATGACAAAAAGTTATCAAGAGCAAGATTGGGATACTTTATATGCTGCAGTGCATAAAATGTTGCCTTCGTTTTCTATAATGGGCATGAGTACCGATTTTGAAACGATGGCAAGAACGGTGATAGACTACGCGCGCAACCGACAACTGACTGACAAGATGCCGACATTGGTTGCGCAACTTGCCGAAATTTGTTCTCAAGCTTGTGATGAATTATTGGAAGAGTTTAACGCGATGAAAAATAAAAAATCATGAAAAAAAATGAAAAAATAAAAATTTTCTTGGTGGATGACGACGCCGTATTTCTAAAGCTAATGAAAATCGAGTTTTTGGCACATGCTGATTTTGAAATAGAAACTTTCGCCACCGGTGAACTCTGCGTGAAGCATTTGTCACACGATCCGGATGTAATTGTTTTAGATTATCACCTCGACGGCATTGATAAAACCGCGATGAACGGAATTCAGGCTTTGGATAAAATAAAAAAATACAATTCCGATATAGCGGTCATCATGCTCTCCTCTCAAGATAAAATTGAAATTGCCGTTGATTGTATGCACCACCGCGCTTTCGATTATGTCGTTAAAAGCGAAACGGCTTTCGTGCGTTTAAAAAGAATTATTACCAACGTTTTCAGTTTCAAAAAAATGGAAAAAGAATTGAATTGGTATATGGAGAGAATGTGAAATTAATTGACAGTTGACAATTGACAATTGACAACGGCAATTGGCTATGGGTAATCATTAACTTTCATAAAAAATCGTTGTCAACTGTCAATTTTAAACTGTCAATTTAAACTGTGTGAATAATGCAACTTATTAAAAGAATTGTGTAACACTTTTTTTTAAAAACCGGCGCACTTTTGTACCAAGTCAAATGTTTTCGATTTAAAAATAAAAAAAATGAAAAATGTTATTTTTTTATCAAAATATCTAATGCTTGTTTTGTCATTTAGCAATCGCGGTCATTGGCATGTTAAGCCACACGGTCATAATTGGATTTCAAGACATTGGGAATAATTTTTATTAAAGAGAATGATATTTTAGACTTACTGACGGTGGACTTACTGATTTTAGACTTATGTATTTTGATAAAGTCTAAAATCAGTAAGTCCACCGTCAGTAAATCCAAAATCAGTAAATCCAAAATCAACTATCCATCATTATGAATAGTATTTCAATAAAAACCGGACTTATAATGTTTACCGGGTTTGTGATTTTTTTTCTCAGCATGTTCGGCTTAGGTTTCGGCTATCGCGGAGAGTTGAGTTTTTTTAATATCGCTATACAGCTGATGTGTTTGTATGGGGGTATTAAAACTTATTACCGCCTACATCTGAAAGATATTGATAATTATATGCTCGGCGTAAGTTTAGGTTTAGAAGCAACAGCGATTGGTGTAGTTGGGTTTACAATATTTTTTATGATTTTTCTGCACTTTAACCCCACCTTTATGGATGCTATCCGCCAAAATTCCAATTTAGGTACTTATCTCAATCCTTTCACCGGTAGTCTTTTTATTTTAACTGAAGGTCTTGTTGTCGGACTTATCGGTTCCTAT
>JAYTNA010000844.1:0-6510 GCA_043748865.1 Saprospiraceae bacterium | reverse complement strand
TTGAAATACCCTTTTGAATAAGGCGCAACCGGGTGAATTAAATTCTTTTAATCGCACCATTTTGGAATTGAAATTCAATTTTTAAATAAAATTTTAGCGGAAGAACTGGTCTTTTAATCGCACCATTTTGGAATTGAAATTCCGAAAGTGCGCTTGCGCCTCTCAATATGCCTGTTCTTTTAATCGCACCATTTTGGAATTGAAATGCGTTCCCGCGTATGGTGTAACCGCGTACCGATATGCTATTAATCGCACCATTTTGGAATTGAAATTCTCCATAACGGTTACGCCGTTGGGCATTTTAAGTACTTTTAATCGCACCATTTTGGAATTGAAATATTTTTAACGATTTATTGGGAACAAAGATACTTAGTCTTTTAATCGCACCATTTTGGAATTGAAATTATTAATAGCGAGTTGAGCAATAGCAGCGACTTTTCTTTTAATCGCACCATTTTGGAATTGAAATCAAAAAATGTTTACTTAAATCACCTATGCCTAATATGATCTTTTAATCAAGACTTTTCTTTTCAGAATGTAGTAGAAAAAGAAAAGTTTATAAAAAAAAGAGTTGACACATTTTAATGAATCAACTCTTTTTTTTATTCCCCGTTAACCTTTCATCCTTTAAGAAAGTACTTTCGCCACAATTTCTGCTTGCTCTTTTACGTGTACTTTATTGTAACCCGTTGCCGGTGAAGCGGTTGCTTTTCTACCGATATATTTCAAACCTAAATCGGTGTGGAAAGTTTGTATCATGCTGAACGCGCCCATGTTTTGCGGTTCTTCTTGCGCCCAAAAAACATTTTTAGCTTTATACTTTTTAATAATTGCTGCTACTTGTTTTTCGGGAAACGGATATAATTGTTCGATGCGCACAACTGCCACATTTTTGGCTTCAGTTTTTTTCTGCTGTTCCAATATATCGTAATAAATTTTTCCGGTGCAGAAAACGACTTTTTTAACTTCTTTGACATTTGTTATCTGGGCATCATCAATCACCTCTTGAAAACTTTTACCGGTTTCAAATTCGGAAATATCTGAAAGTACTTCCGTATGACGCAATAAAGATTTCGGCGACATGATTACCAATGGTTTTCTGAACGGACGCAATATTTGGCGACGCATGATGTGAAATAAGTTTGCCGGTGTCGTAACATTCGCAACAACCATATTATTTTCGGCACACAATTGCAACATACGCTCCATACGCGCCGAAGAATGTTCCGGTCCTTGACCTTCGTAACCATGCGGCAACAACAAAATCAAACCATTTTGTCTTTGCCATTTCGATTCGCCGGCTGCTATGAATTGATCTATAATTGTTTGCGCACCGTTACTGAAATCACCGAATTGCGCTTCCCAAATAACTAATCCGTCCGGCGATGCCATCGCATAACCAAATTCAAAACCCATGACGGCATATTCGGATAGCAAGGAATTGTAAACTGAGAATTGCTTTAAGCTTTGAGCTTTGAGCTTTAAGTTGCTTTCGTTTAAAGGTAAGTTTGAGCTTTGAGCTTTGGGCATTGAGTTAATTTCGTTTGAAGGCAGCTCACTGCTCATAGCTAATGGCTCAATGCTCGATAAACGATTATATTCTTTATTCGTATCGGCATCGAACCATGAAACGTGTCGGTGACTGAAAGTACCGCGTTTCACGTCTTCGCCGCTCAAACGGACGGCGTGATTTTCGGAAACCAATGACGCATAAGCCATTAACTCGCCGTAACCCCAATCAATTTTATTTTCGGTTAAAAGTTTTTTTTTGCCTTGCAGATAACGCAAAACATCTTTCAACGGATTGAATCCGTCGGGAACGCCCATCAACCGGTCAATAATTGTTTGAATTTCGGTGCGCGTAATTCCTGTATCCGGTGAAGTGTGAAAATCATCATCCGTTAATTCTTCTCCGCGTTTCAGATTGCGCCACGCTATTTCCGGTTCTTGATACTTATAAGGCAGTACATTTTGTTTCACATCATTCAATCGCGCTTGTAAAAAATCATTGTATTCTTGCGACATTTTTTCCGCCAAATCGCGCGTCACTTCACTTCTTGCAATCAATTGTTCGGTATATAATTCGCGCGGATTTTTATGATTTTTAATCAATTGCCACATCTGTGGTTGCGTAAATTCCGGATTGTCACTTTCATTGTGTCCGTGTTTTCTGTAACAAACCATATCTATAAAAACATCGGACTTGAATTTATTTCGATAAGCTACTGCCAATTCGCTCACAAAAACCACCGCTTCCGGATCGTCGCCGTTGACGTGAAAACTTGGTGCTTGAACCGTATTGGCAATACTTGTACAATAATTTGAAGTACGCGCATCTTCAAAATCAGTCGTAAAACCGATTTGATTATTGATGACAAAGTGAATAGTGCCGCCGGTTTTATATCCTTTCAACTCACTCATCTGCAAAGTTTCGTAAACAATTCCTTGCCCGGCAACGGCAGCATCACCGTGAATCATAATAGGTAGTATACGACTGAAATTACTTTCATAAAGTAAATTCGCTTTTGCGCGTGCGAAACCGAGCATTACGGCATCAACAGCTTCTAAGTGCGACGGATTTGGCAACAATTTTAAGTAAACGGTTTTACCGCTTGGTGTCGGTACTTGCGAAGAAAAACCTAAATGATACTTAACATCGCCACTGCCGTAACTGATAACAGGCACGTTTTCGTCAAATTCGTTGAAGACATTTTCATAAGTTTTTCCCAAAATATTTGTCAAAACATTCAACCTTCCGCGATGCGCCATACCGATAATGACTTCATCTACTTCATCTGCCGCACCGGCGTTAATGATGCTGTCTAAAGCAGGAATTGTTGTTTCACCGCCTTCGAGAGAGAAACGTTTTTTACCGACAAATTTTTTACCCAAAAATTCTTCCAAACCCGTAGCTTCGTTGAGTTTTTCGAGGATACGCTTTTTTTTGTCAATAGAAAAACCAAACCCCGGCGTTAAAGGCATCGTTTCAATACGCTCGCGCAACCACAATCTTTCTGCATGATGTTCTATATGACTGTATTCAAAACCGATATGTGCGCAATAAATTTTGTCAAGTTTATCAACGATTTGTTGCAGCGTCGCATTTTTTAAACCGACGGCACTGCCGGCAGAGAAAGTATTATTGAGTTCGTTCTCTAAATCAAACTCACTTAAATCTAAATGCGGATAACGTTCCTTACGTTTCTTTAAAGGATTAGTATCCGATTTTAAATGTCCGCGATGACGATAAGCATCAATCAGCATCATCACAGCAATTTCTTTTTTTAATTGACTTTCGGGTATTTGACTTACTGATGATAGAGTTGAGTTTCCATTATCAGTATGTCCGTTCTCGGTATGTCCGTTATCGGAAGCATACTCAAAACCTTTGAAAAAATTTGCCCAAGATGGGTCAATAGATTCCGGTGATTTTTTATAATTATTATACAAATTTTCAACAAAAGCCGGATGTGCATTGCTGATATAGGAAAATTGATTGGTCATGATCAATTAAAATTACGGATGAGACTGAAGGAACGCAGATGAATTGCTGCGTCTTAAAAACTAACGTTGAGCAGTAAATAATGTTTTAAAAAGTGCGTAAAGATAATAAGTTTAGTTGGTTAGTCGGTTAGTTTTTTATTCAAAATTTATTTTTCTATGAAAGACTCGGCAATAATTTCAAGCCAAATTAAATCCATGAGAACCGACCGACAGACAAACCGACCAACCTATTTTTGCGTCAAATCACTTATCAAAACCGAAACCTTTGCGTCATCTTTTTTACGAATTAAGATGCGCCTATTACCGTCAATTTTAGCATAGACCGGATCATTCGGATTTTTTTCAAGTTTTATGAAACCTTTGCCATACCATTTTTCCATGAGTTGCAATACATCAGGCAATAATTTATCTGAATTAAAATCGGTTGAGAAAGGGAAATATGAATCATATTGAAAAGTAATCGGCATTTCTTTCACTTTATTTTGCGTATTAAAAACCGGAAAAAAATACATTTTAGCCGGTGCCTGCATTTCCTGTTTGTCTAACGGATGTTCAACAGCTTTACTTTCTCCAACGGCTTGCAATAAAATTTTTTGGTGGTTGAGTTCCAGACATTCTTTAAAAAAAGTTTCCGCAGACATATTCAATCGCAAGGTCCAAAAAAGTGAATCGTTACGCACACCCCGTGCCGTTTCTCGTGCCAACATTTTATCGTAATCGGATTGACATGACATAAAAATAAGAGCGATACATACGTTCACAAAAAGAAAAGTTTTTTTCATCATTTTATATTTTGAACTAAGAATAGACAATGGACGATGGACGATGGACGATAGAAAAAACAAAAATTTTCTTGTGTTATTCATCGTCTATTGTCCATCGTCTATTGTCCATTATTTACATTTTTCCGTGAAACTTTAATAAATGTTTCGGTATTTTTTCGTTAAAAATGCACAAAGTTAAAGTTTTCAGACGTTTTTCGCCGGCTTCAAACAAAATTTTTATCGGATTGTGTATGTAACCGTTATCGGCAAACAATTGCAATTGTTGATTTTTGGACGGAAAACGAAAATACAATAACTCTTCTTCGTTTTGCGGAACGGGTAAATCGCCGTACCCTTCTTCTTCCAAAAAAGATTTTATCATATCTAAACTTGCCTGTAAATTTCTGCCCGAAAATTTAATTTGATATTGCCACCCATCGCTGATACCGTCTTCGTAACGACTACCTTCGACGGGAAAATCTTCTTTAATCATAAAATCAATTACGAATTACGAATTACGAATTACAAAAGTAAGCCTCGTAATTCGTAATTCGTAATTCGTAATTGATTTTGTATTTTTGATAAATAATTTGAAAATATGAACTTATAAAAGTTTATTTTTACGGCTGAAAAAATAAAATAATAAAATCAAAAAAAAATGGCAAATCCGGGAGATAAACAACTCAAAACTGAACAAGAGGAGTTTTTAGAAAAGTTAAACGCAATTGTCGCTGAATCGGGTATCGAAACACAATCCATCTTACAAACGATTGCGAATGCGCCGCAAGATGTACTCACACAAGGCGAAAAATTGGCGGATAAAGTTGCCTCATTCGGCGGCAGTTGGAAATTTATTATATTTTTCGGCAGCGTAATTGTGATTTGGATAATCGCCAATGCACTTTTACTCGGCAGCAAATCATTTGACCCATATCCATTCATTCTTTTAAACTTAGTTTTAAGTTGTTTGGCAGCATTGCAAGCACCGATAATTATGATGAGTCAGAACAGACAAGCCTCAAAGGATAGAAAACAAGCGGACAGTGATGCTATCGTTAATTTAAAAGCAGAAATTGCTGTCAGAAGATTGAGTGAAAAAGTAGATTTATTGATGAAAGAACAAATGACCTATTTCTTCGAAATGGAAAAAAAACAATTGGATATGCTCACTCGTCTTGAAAAACACGCAGAATTTGTTGAGAAAAAATTAGGGTAATAATGGTTAATTATTAATTATTAATGGTTAATGGTTAATTTTCAATAGTTAATTGAAAAATTCAATTAACCATTAACCATTAATAATTAACAATTAACAACTAACCATTAACCACTAACCATTAAAAAAATGCCTCTGATAACAAACTCCACGTACAAAGCACCATTTATTTTTCGCAATGCACACTTGAACACATTGTATCCGGCACTTTTTCGAAAAATAAAAAACTTTGAAACGCAAAACGAGCGCGAAGAATTGCCGGATGGCGATTTTATTGATGTCGAATGGTTGCGTCAAAACTCGAAAAAATTGTTGATTTGTTTGCATGGTTTGGAGGGCAGTGCGAAGAAACACTATATACAAGGTAGCATGAAACTTTTTGCGCAAAACGGTTTCGACGCACTTGCTTTGTATTTCAGAAGTTGCAGCGACGAACTTAATCGTTTGCTGCCGAGTTACCACAGCGGTTTTACGCAAGACTTGGACTTTATGATTAAAAAAATTACCGCGCAAAAAATTTATTCGGAAATTATTATTCTCGGTAACAGCGTCGGCGGAAATATCGCACTGAAATACGCCGGCGAACAGGGAAGTAGTATCGCACCGGAAATAAAAAAAATTATTGCTTTTTCTGTACCGATTTGGTTGGCTTCGTGCGATGTAGAAATTTCAAAGTGGTACAACCGACTTTATCTCAACAATTTTATGCGCACCATGCGCGAAAAAGCAATAGCTAAAGACAAACTCTTTCCAAATATTTTGAACATACAAAAAATAAAAACCGCGAAATTTTTTGCAGACTATGACGAGTATTTCACTGCACCACTCAACGGTTATAAAGATGCCGCCGAATATTACGCCGCTGCGTCGTGCGCACCCTATCTCGAAAAAATTACAATTCCCACACTTCTTGTCAATGCTTTAGACGATACATTTCTTTCGCCTGACTCTTTCCCGCGAGCATTGGCGCAAAGCAGTAAAACTTTTTTCTTAGAAACACCTGAACACGGCGGTCATCTCGGTTTC
>JAYTNA010000843.1:0-6663 GCA_043748865.1 Saprospiraceae bacterium | reverse complement strand
GTTTGTTGTAGCGGTTTTTTTGATAGAAATCAATGGCAGATTGTGACAATAAGTAGGGTTTGTCGAGAAGAGCTTTCATTATTCAAAATTTATAATTATAAGTCATAAAATCAAAACCTTGCAAAGCATTGCCGGAAAAATCGAATAGCGTATTATTCTCCCAACTCGAACCTTTACCCCACGCATCTTTCAGATTGGATGTTATCCATTCCGGCTCCCAATACATAATACCGGTGCCGGTGCCGTTGATGACTTGCTGTGTTAAATCTTTCATATAATTGTATTGTCCTGCAGGCGTGAACGGATAATCCGGCGTTTTGGTTGGGTCGGACATGATATTATTATAAGAATCAGCACCGTTATTTGTCCATGAATATGCCGTTTCAACGATCATAATTTTTTTGTTGAATTTTGTTTTTAAATTTTTTATTGTTGCGCCAATATCCGACATATTATTCACCGTTGACCATTGATAATAATGCGATAAACCCAACACATCAAAATCCGTTACGCCGGCATTAACGATGCCGGTTGTCCACCAATCCGCCGTTTGCAATTGCGCTTCGTGTAAAATAATTTGCGGTTTAATGCTCGATGTTGCCGAAAAATCGCGCACGGCTTTTATCCCGCTGTTCAATAAAATTGCAAAAGGCTGAAAATTATTGTTTACAATTTTTCCTGTGGGCCAGCACATACCGTTATTATTTTCGTTACCGATTTGAATCATTTCGGGTGTTAAATTTTTTGCTTTCAAATAATTTAAAACCGAAAGCGTGTAATTGTAAACTGAATCTTTTAAACCGGTAAGCAATAAATTTTCCCATGCTTTAGGCATTGTTTGATTCGCCGGGTCAGCCCATGTATCTGAATAATGTAAATCGAGATTGATGCTCATGCCGGCATCTTTTGCGCGTTTAATTGTTTTAGCAACGTCCGCGATATCGCTGTAAAATACGCCGTTGTTTATTGTTGCTACCCAAGTCGGTGTATGCCATAAACGCACACGCACGAGATTCATGCCACGATCTTTACACAATTTAAATGGGTCTTTTACTTTAAAGGAATCTGAAAAAACGCCGCCGAAATCTTGCACTTGATTGGTATAAGAAATATCTCCACCCATGACAAATTTATCGGGTGAATAAAAAGTGCGCGTATCTGGTGTAGGTGTGGGTGTTGGAGTTGGTGTCGGTGTAACAACTGTACTTGTTGCTTTTTGACAAGATGCAGACGACATCAGTATTGATGCGCCGACAAGTATTATTAAAGACCAAAAAATTTTGTAAGAAAAAAACATGGAAAAAATTTGAAGACGAAAAAGTAAACGGTTGCGTAACTCTGCAAATTTATAATAATTCAAAACTAAAATTAAATAAAGATAGAGTAAAATATCAAAATTAATTTTTCTATTTTTGGTTTTGATTTATTTAAACTTCGGCATTTATACCAAAGTTATTTAAATAACGAAACTCCTTATTCAGAAAAAAGTATAATAATGACTAACGCTCTTATCATCTTTATAAAAAATCCGGTCAAAGGCAAAGTAAAAACCAGATTGGCGCGTACGGTCGGGGATGAAGCGGCACTTGCTATTTATTTGCAATTACTGGCAATGACGCGACTATTGGCGGCGAATTTAAAAACTGCCAAACGCTATGTATTTTACAGCGATTATATTGACATTGATGATGATTGGTCGAATACAATTTTTGAAAAAAAATTACAAATCGGTAATGATTTGGGCGAGCGGATGTACAATGCTTTTGACGAAATTTCAAAACAAAATCAAAAGGTGATCATCATTGGCAGTGATTGTCCGGACATTAATAACGAAATTTTGCAAACCGGTTTTGAGGCACTTGATACGCACAATTATGTTTTAGGTCCGTCTTTAGACGGCGGTTATTATTTATTGGGCAGTTCAACCGATTTCGAAGATTTCAATAAACACCAATTTTTATTTGAGAATATGATTTGGAGTACCGACAAAGTTTTCGCTGAAACAGAAAACCGTATAAAAAAAATTAAAAAAAAATTACTACTTTTGCCCACGCTGAATGATATTGATGACGAAGAAGACTGGAGAGAATGGTTAGTTGGTAGTTGTTAGTTGTAATGAAAAAAATAATTAACAACTAACAACTAATAATTAACCGGTATTATTTATCTTGTGACGAAGTTTTAGAATAAGAGTCTATTATAATGGAGAGTTTGATATAAATCCAAGATAAAATATACATTCGCCGATGAATGAAAACTTATTGCCGAAATTCAAATAAATTAATCATTTGATTAAATGAGTGATAGAAAAAAGCGGTTCCGAAAATCAAAAAATCTTAAAATTATGTTGAAGCGTGCGCATGCTATCAATTTTTTTAAAATAAATTAGAATTTTAGAGCAATTTTAGCGTCATAAAACGTTTTCGTTTTCTAATCGTGAAAAAAAAATGTATTTTTGCGTTATGGAAGTAACAAAAACACCTAAACGATTGTTTGTATCAGGTGCGCAGGATTCGTCGCGAATGTTTAAAGCGAAATGGTTGGAATTGTTGTCGAAAGTGCATTTTACGATACCGCTTATTATTTATGTTCCCGTAATTATTTGGTGTTTATATCAAACAGGTTTCAATACAACCATCTTATTACGCTTTTTATTGGGGTTGTTTATCTGGAGCTTTTCGGAATATGTTTTGCATCGTTTTGTTTTTCATTGGCAACCGCCCGGTAAATTGGGCGCAAGGATACATTTTATTTTTCACGGCGTTCACCACGATTATCCGAATGACAGATTGCGATTGGTGATGCCGCCGAGTGTGAGTATTCCTTTAGCTTTTTTATTTTTTTTCGCTTTTAAAATTACATTGGGCGCATCTTTTGTCTATTCTTTTTTTGCAGGCTTTATTTTCGGCTATCTCATTTATGATATGATGCACTATTCAATACACCATTTGAATTGGCGGCATCCAATTTGGGAAAAAATAAAACAGCAACACATGCGCCACCATTTTATGGAGCCCGATAAAGGTTACGGCGTGAGTAATCCTTTTTGGGATTATGTTTTTAGAACAACGTTTAAGAAATAGTTATCAGCTTTCAGCTGTCAGCTATCAGAACTAAATTTTATAGCTGACAGCTGATAGCTAATAGCTAACCAATTTATAATTTTTTAGAAATCCATGCAGATATGAATAAAGAACTGATGAGCCGCATGAAAAATTATACGGCTCCCGAAGACTTACGGAAAAGAGGTTTATATCCTTATTTCCGCGTAATACAAAGCGAACAAGATACGGAAGTATTGATTGATGGAAGAAAAATATTGATGTTCGGCTCTAATTCTTATTTGGGCTTGACGAATCATCCGAAGATAAAAGAAGCCGCCATTAAAGCGACACAGAAATACGGTACGGGTTGTGCCGGTTCTCGTTTCTTAAACGGTACACTCAGCATTCATATTGAATTGGAAGAAGTACTCGCCGATTATCTAAAACGCGAGGCTTGTATTCTTTACAGTACCGGTTTTCAAGCAAACTTAGGCGCGTTAGCACCTTTGGTAACACGCCATGATCATATTTTGATTGACGAGCGCGTTCACGCTTCGATTATTGATGCAACACGTTTGACTTGGGGTAAAGTTTTGAAATTTCGTCACAACGATATGCACGACCTCGAACAAATGATCGAACGTCTGCCGAAAGACTCCTTGAAATATATTGTCGTTGACGGTATTTTCAGTATGGAAGGCGATATTGCAAAATTGCCGGACATTGTGCGCATTGCCAGAAAAAATAATGCCGTTGTTGTCGTTGATGATGCACACAGTATCGGCGTACTTGGCGAATTAGGTATTGGAACGGCATCGCATTTTGGTATTCAAGATAAAGTGGATATGCAAATCGGTACGTTCAGTAAATCTTTTGCTTCTTTGGGTGGTTTCATTGCCGGCTCACACGATCTCATCGAATACCTGAAACACACTTCACGTTCACTCATTTTCAGTGCAAGTATGACACCGGCATCAGCGGCAAGTGTACTCGCAGCGATTGCAATTTTGAAAGAACAACCGGAATTAATAGATAAATTGTGGGCGAATACGCATTACGCGATGCACTTGTTCCGCGAAATGGGTTTTGAAATCGGTCACACAGAATCGCCGATAATTCCTGTTTATGTGCGTGACAACGAAAAAACTTTTGCCTTTACGACTGAGTGTTTTAAATCCGGAATGTTTATCAATCCGGTGATATCGCCGGCAGTACCAAGTGAGGAATCGCTTATTCGTTATTCACTCATGGCAACACATTCTTTTGAGCAAATTGAACGCTCGGCAAATATCATGTACGAACATGCAAAAAAATTAGGTATTTTAGAATCCGATAAGGAGTTAGTGACAATTTCTTAAATCAATTACGAATTACGAATTACGAAACAATTAAATAAATAAGTGTTTTGTAATTCGTAATTTGTAATTCGTAATTCTTAATTTAAAACCAACCATATTATAAAAACAAGTAACGAAATAGGAATTAATTCTTAATTCTTAATTCTTAATTCTCAATTTAAATGTCCTCTACAGCCACTGCTAACGTACAAATAGTAAAATTAGACGCAACTTCTAAAAAAGAACTGCAACAATTTATTGATTTTCCCCACGATTTATATGAAGGCGACCCGAACTACGTTCCAATGTTGTTTGATGAGCAAGAAACTTTACTAAATCCGAAAAAATCGGCGTTTTTTCTGCATTCTACCGCTACTTATTTCTTGGCAAAACAAGGTAATAAAATTGTCGGACGTATTGCTGCCATTCGCAACAACAACCACATCAGTTTTACCGGCAACAAAGAAGGTTTTTTTGGTTTCTTTGATGTCGTCAATGATTACGAAGTAGCAAAAGCCTTATTGGATACGGCGAAAGATTGGTTGAAAAATGAAGGCTTGAATAAAATGATTGGACCTTCGAGTTTTTCTACGAATGAAGTTGTTGGTTGTTTGATTGAAAATTTTGACGAACCTTCGTTCATTATGAACGGATACAACAAAGAATACTATAATGATTTATTGCAACGCTACGGTTGCGGAAAATATACGGACTTAATTTGCTACGATGTATTTACGCACCAAGCAGAAAAATGGCGACCATTTTTGGAAGTGGCAGACAAAATCGAAAAACGTTTGGCATCACGCGGCTACACCATTCGCCATTTAGATATGAAAAATTATACTAAAGAGGTTGAAAGTTTTTTGGGTATTTACAATCAAATTTGGTCTGAAAATACCGGTTTCGTGCCGATGACAGATGCGGAAGTGCGCCAAATCGGAAAAGATTTCAAACCCATCATTGATAAAAATTACGTGATGTTTGCCGAAAAAGACGGTAAAATGATTGGCTTAACGCTTTCTGCACCAAATGTCAACGAAATTATGAAAAATGTACATCGCGGGCGTTTATTTCCCACAGGTTTATTCAAAATACTTTATGGTTTGAAAATTAAAAAACCAAAAACGTTGCGCGTCATGGCACTCGGTGTTTTAAAAGAGTATCGCCGTTTGGGTATTGACGCTGTTTTTTATGCCAATCTCATTAAAATAGGAATGGAAAAAGGCATTGAACGCGCCGAATGTTCTTGGATTTTAGAACACAACGTCATGATGAATCGCGCCATGCAAGATATAGAAGCACGTCCGTACAGACGTTATAGAATTTACGAGAAGGCGATTTAAAGAAGGTATAAATAGAAAGTAAAAGGTAGAAAGTAAAAAACCGCGTAGAGAAATTCACTTTCTTTTCGCGGTTTTTTACTTTCTACCTTATACTTTCTACCTTAAACCTTTACCTTATGCTTTCTACCTTATACTTTCTACTTTTTCTCTGCAAACTATCGCCATTTGATTCAAATACTTTTGTTGTTTCAAATAAATTTTTTCGGCTTGTTCTATTGAAACAAAATGAAATTGAATTGTCTCTTTCGGATTTTTTTGCGCTAACGTCGGTATATCTGCCCCGATTGCGTGTGCAATGCGCGGATAACCGCCGGTTGTTTGATGATCTGCCATCAAAATAATTAATTGCCCGTTTGGTAAAAGTTGTATCGTGCCGTGTGTTACTGTCGTTGATAATAATTGTTTTTTTTCTGTGACTTCCAACGATTCACTTTCCAAACGATAGCCCATTCTGTTACTTTGTGTACCTATTTTAAATCGCATTTCTCCTATTAATTTTTGATATTCTGATGTTAGCCATTCAAACTCATTGCCTATTACAACTCGAATAATATTCCCATTGCGATAAAAATTTTCCGGTGCAGTATGCCAAGGCAGTATTTTAAATGATGAATGATGAGCGATAAATGGTGAATGGTTAGACCGGCTGAAAGCTGAAAGCTGAAAGCTGAAAGCTATACTCAATTCATCTCCTTTTTTTAAATTTCTGCCGTTAAAGCCGCCGACTTTTGCGTTGATATTGGTACTGAAACTATTCAACCACTCCGGCACATCGAAACCACCTTGCGCACTCAAATAACAGCGACAACCCCAACCTGATTTTTTTTCAAATTTTAAAATCGCATTTTGTTTTACAATTATCGGCGTATTCAAAGGCACAGATAAGTCATCAATACAAGCGTAAAAATCCGCGCCGCTTAATGCGATACAAGTATTTTC
>JAYTNA010000842.1:0-1159 GCA_043748865.1 Saprospiraceae bacterium | reverse complement strand
AGTATCCGATGCGGATTTATCGGCGCGAAGCACTGCAATTAAGAATGTTCCGAAAAAAGCTAACCAAATTGTGGGTATAAATATTTTAAATAGTAACGTCCAATTTGAGGACAATTGATTATTTTTCATGCAGGCGTGTCATTTTTAAGAACGGGAAATAAAAAAGTTATTTGTTTCGCGTTCCTCAGCGTGCAAAAGTAGTATAAGTAGAGATGAAAGAGGAATGATGAGTGTTGAATCTTTGAAAAATTTAGTTCCCTATTCATTACGTTGCCCGATAATTTTATCCTTACAATTTTTTAAAATGTGTTGAACTTATCTCAAAAATCCGATAGCCCAAGGTTTCCATGCCGCTTTAATAATCTTGAAATGTTGCTTTTCGGTATTTTCTTTTCTGAAAAACACGAGACCGCACCAAAACAAATCAATCGTCACCGTCACCGCCGAATGTTTTTTAATTTCTTCCCAAGCACGTTTCATTTCTTCTGACCAATAAATATCATCAAAAATTAAAACAGAATTGGCATTTGTAAACGGTAAAATTTTTTGAAAATAATCCATTGTTGCATCATAACGGTGATTGCCGTCGAGAAAAGCTAAATCTACCTGCTGCATGGTGTTCAACGTGGATTCAAAAGTTGTTTCAAACCGACCGACCACCAAATTCAGGTTTTGTAATTTCTTAACTTTTTCGCCTGTAGGTTGTTTACTTTCCGGCTTTAATAAAAATGTATCGTAACGTTCAAAGTTATAGTTCTTATCCGAATCATAATAAATATCGAAAACAGTTTGTGCTATATTGGCAATTTCCGGCGCACCTTCTAAAGTAAAAAACGTCGCTCCTGTAAGTGCGGCTTCATTCAAATACAAGGCAGAAATACCGAGCGATGTACCTAATTCAATTATTTTTTTCGGTGCGTAAAGTTCTACAATTTTAAATAACCAACGACATTGAAATGCCGGTGATAAAGCCGATTTTGCAATATCTTTGATGACACGTTGTTTTTTTATACCGGCAACACGCGATCCGGTACCGAAATCAGTTACTTCAATCGTATTTTTATTCAACAACAGATTTTGTCTTAAAATTTCTGCGCGTTTAAATACATAAAAATTTCTGTCATCTTCCAATACCTCTTCCGTAAATGTATAAACAAAT
>JAYTNA010000841.1:0-2426 GCA_043748865.1 Saprospiraceae bacterium | reverse complement strand
AAAAAAAACATTGCCGTTTTTAGCTGCTTTTTTTATTTTTTTAATTTCCGTTGGTTTTATACGCACCAACGCATCTTCCTGAAAAGCACCATACTCATTGAAAGAACTGAAAGCTTGATCGGCTAAAATATTTCTGTCGGCGAGAAATAAAATGCGCGGACTGCGCTGCCCGTCGCCGCGCAAATTCCATTTCGCTTTGTACAATCGCCACGCGATTTGAAACGCAATGGCAGTTTTTCCGGTGCCGGTGGCGAGAGTGAGTAAAATTCTGTTTTTATTTTCCGCGATAGCATCACTCACATTGTTAATCGCATTTTCTTGATAATAACGCGGTGGTTTCAATCCGCTTTTTGTTTCAAACGGAACGGCGTAGAGTTTTTCTTTGAGTTTTTCTTTTTCGGGTGCGTTGTGTGTCTCTTCGCCGAAAAGTTTTTGCCACAATTCATCGGGTGTCGGATAGAATGTTACATCGCCTTCGATACCCGTTTGCATATCCATACCGTAAATTTTCAAACCATTGGTGCTGTATGTAAAACGGATTTGCAATTTTTCGGCGTAATCTTTTGCTTGTCCGACACCTTCCGTATAATGTGCCGTAATTAATTTCGCTTCAATAATCGCTAAATTTCTGTTGCGGTATTGCAAAACATAATCTGCTTTGTCGGGTTTTGCCGTTTTGCCGTGACCGATTAATCGTCCTTTGGTGATTGGAAATTCTTCACGGATGCGACTGCCGGACACAATACCCCATCCGGCTTTGGCGAGTGCCGGTAGAATGTATGCGGTTCTTGTTTCTTGTTCATTCATGGTTGAAATAATTTAGCGTGTTGCAATTAAAAGATTTTTCAAAATTTTTTTTTCAAAATTTTGAATTGCCGTCGGCTTCAGCCGACGGAGCAAATAAACCCTCAATCGGCTTTAGCCAAACCTGCTTTTTTGGCATACAGAATCGGCAAATGATAATTATTTGGCTAAAGCCGAGAGCCTGTTTTTCTATCCGTTGGCTGAAGCCAACGGCAATTCAAAAAATTAATTCAAAAAAAAATAATGATAAGGATTGTTTATTTTAAATTCATAAACTGCAATTTAATTTCATAAATAATTGAACAATTTATTTTAATTCTCCCGAAAAGGCTTTTTCCAAAATACTTTTTTTTAATGCCTCCAAACTATTTAATTTTTGCCGGTATTGCGCTTCTAATTGCTGCGTCTCGTGTGAGAGCGCGTCTAATTTTTTTACGATTTGGTGTTGGTGATGTAAAGACGGAAAATTTATTTTAAATTCTTGCAATTGAGCCTTTGTTATAGCTTGCCTTGTTGACCCTTGTTCTCCCGTTTCTAATAATTGATCTTTATAAAAACTTGAATTGAGTAGAAAATTCAGAAAATTTGAATCAACTATTTCTTTTTTTGGTCTGATAATAGAAACGTGCTGATTAACTCGTGCCGGTAAATATTGATCAGGTATTATACAACATCGCGCTACGGAGGCTCCGGTTATATTTATTAAGACATCGTTTTTTTCTAACACAACGTTAGATAATTCTTTTGCCTGTACATCATCTATAAACGCAAGATTTTTTTCTTTAAACAAAAAATCGTGAACATTCATGCTTCGAATCAATGAAGTACCTTTTGGTTTATATGATTCTCCTCCTCCTCTTGGGGTTGCACCACTTCCAATTTTAGTAGTGATCTCTCCCAATCTTTTTTCTACCCACCCTTCACCTTTATTGGTAAAAATAAAATTCAACTCGCTTTGAAAAAGGGCTTTGGCGTTTTGCAAATTGCGTTGCGTGTTTTCTTTCGCTTGCTCAATCGCCGCAAATGCCTCATCTAATATCGAAACGATGCATTGTTGTTCGGCGAGTGGGGAATTGGAATAGGAATTGAATAAACATCGTTTCTATTAATTCCCGGTTTAACTCCTTTTGCCAGTTTTGTTAATTCTAATCGAGAAAGCAAATAAAAAAGAAAATCAAGATTTAATTCATTTCTATTAATCTTGGTGTAATAGGTAACATCAAGCGGCCAAAATTTTTTTTCTGAATAATTTATTTCTCCTGCTGAACCTTTTCGTCCAACTATAATACTTTTTTCATTTAATAAATAGTCATCAGTTCTATCAATTACTCCATTAGCACCATAAACAGGATATAATCCATCGCTTTTTCTTTTTGATTTATCAAGCGGTTTGCCATATAAAAACTCACAAACCTCTCCCAACCTTTTCATTTCCCAACCTTCCTTCATGCGATTAAATCTTTTAGCGTTAATAAAATTTCGTTGGTTTCTAAATCGAGCATTTGCATTTCTTCCAAAATTTCTAAAGGGCTGCGTAACGCGGCAACTTCCGGTGTGTTCGGATTTTTTACGGATAAATCGCCGGATATTTCCGGCACGATTGACCACGATTTTTCCGTTTC
>JAYTNA010000840.1:0-9140 GCA_043748865.1 Saprospiraceae bacterium | reverse complement strand
AACGAAACGATAGAGAAAAAGTTTTTGCTTAAAAAAGAACAATTATACGTATATTTGCGATTGACAAACTTTATAGGTAACAAAAATAAATTTGTAACGTAAAAGAAAGTTGATAGAGTTACAGTTACAAGTCATTTTTTCGATACTTTGTAAGATGTTTTGCTGTTATAATTTACTTTTTTGGGCTGATTTTTGTGAATAAAAAGCTTAAACGGATTAGTAAATAAAATTAAGATAAGCGGCTGCTATGATAGAAAATATTCGAAGAATTGAACAAAACGTTTTAATTCTGTCGGCGCGATTGAAACAATTGCGCCTTGAAAACGCCGCCCTCAAGCAAAACAATTTGCAATTAGATCAACAAAACGCCGGTTTAGAAACCGAATTGTGCGATCGAAAAAATGAAGTGAACGAGTTAAAAATGCTTTTGGCAGAAAAAGAAAGTAAAGGCTCGGAAGTAACGGCACGAAATCATCAGGTTAGGCAGTATATAGATTCATACATTTTTGAGATTGATAAATGTATAGAGCGGTTAAAACATTACTAATTTATGTCCGAAAACACGACTCAAATAACAGTTTTGATAGCTTCGCGCCCTTATCCGTTAAAAATAAAAACGGGCGATGAAGCTGTGATTCGGCGCATAGTGAGTGAAGTGAATGACACAATTACTTTGTTTCAAAATACTTACGCCGCAAAAGACCGCCAAGATTGTGTAGCTATGGCTTTATTAACTTATGCTGTAGATTTGCATAAAGCACAATTGAAACCGTCGTTGAATGATACTGCTGTAAGCGATCGACTTTACCGTCTCGAAAATTTGGTATCGTCGGTGCTTAATAATAACTGATTTCGAAAAATGATGAATGATGAATGATAATTGATGAATCTCATTAGGGTTTATCCTTTATTTGTTTTAGACTTTAATAGGTTTACTATCTTTCTCTTTAGCCGCAATTGTATAATAGAAATTTTAAAATTTCTATTCACCTTCCTCTCCGTTTAATCCGATTTAGCCAATTTTTTTCCTAAAAAGTTTGTTTTACGACGTGCTGAATAACGCATGATGTTTGTCGAGTTTAAAAAAATTCATCGTGCATCATTCATCATTCATTAAACCTCTTTTCTTAAAACTTAAAACGATTAAAAATTATGATGGAATTTTTGGGACCGATAATCGGACTAATTGTAGGCAGTGGTATCGGTTATTTCCTGCTTCAAAGAGTGAACGGGCAGCAGACGAGTAAGTTACAAGAAACAATAAATCGCGCCAACAATACTGCGGATACCACAGTAAAAGAAGCAAAAACTACTGCTGAGCGACTTGTAAGCGACGCACAATCGAAGTTGAATGATGCACAATCGAAAGCACAAAATTTGATGGATAAAGCGGAAGTCAAGAATGAACAGATAAAAAATCAAAAAATTCAGGAGGCACGCGACAAGTTTAATCAAATGAAGTCGGAGTTCGAGACTTTCAAAAATAAACAATCACTCGAATTTAAAGACCGCGAAATTGAAGTGGTGAGTAAAGAAGCAGAATTTAAAAATACTTTGCAAACGCATCAAAAAAATTTAGAAGAGTTCAAAAAAGAAAAATCAGATTTCGAGCAAGTGAAAGCGGAAAGTGAAAGTATCCGCGAAAACTTAAATAAGCAACTCGCCATTGTTGCCAAACGCAAAGAAGATTTAGATGCCGCTAACGAATTGCGTATCAGAGAATTAGAAAGAGTAGCAGCATTGACGGAGCAAGAAGCACGTGAACAACTCTTGGAAGCCGTGCGCGGAAAAGCAGAAAATGAATCAATGCTTATTATGAGAGAAGCACTCGCTACTGCGAACGCAAATGCCAATAAAGAAGCAAAAAAAATTGTTATCCAAGCCATTCAACGCATGAGTGCGGAAGTGGCAATTGAAAATACAGTATCTGTTTTCAATTTAGACAGTGATGAAATGAAGGGACAAATCATCGGGCGTGAAGGCAGAAATATTCGTGCGCTTGAAGCTGCTACCGGTGCGGAAATTATTGTGGACGATACACCCGAAGCGATTGTTATTTCTTCTTTCGATCCCGTGCGTCGTGAAGTGGCGCGTTTGTCGCTGAAAAAATTAGTGGCTGACGGACGTATTCACCCGGCGCGTATTGAAGAAGTGGTTGCGAAAACTAAAAAACAACTCGAGGAACAAATTGTAGAAATCGGTGAACGCACCGTGATTGATTTAGATATTCATGGTTTGCCGGCAGAATTGGTGCGTATGGTAGGTCGTATGCGTTATCGCTCGTCTTACGGACAAAATTTATTGAAACACTCTATCGAAACGGCTAACTTGTGTGCTTTGGTTTCTGCCGAATTGGGTATGACACCGAAACAAATTAAACTCGCCAAACGCGCGGGTTTATTGCACGACATCGGTAAAGTAGCCGAAGAAGAAACGGAATTGTCGCACGCTTTACTCGGGATGAAAATGTGCGAAAAATTCAATGAACACGCTTCTGTTATCAATGCTGTTGGTGCGCACCACGATGAAATAGAAATGAACAGTATCATTTCGCCAATTATTCAGGCTTGTGATGCTATGTCAGGTGCGCGTCCGGGTGCGCGTCGAGAAATTTTAGAAAGCTATATCAAACGTTTGAACGAATTGGAAGAAATTGCCTTGGCGCATGACGGCGTTCAAAAAGCGTATGCCATGCAAGCCGGTCGTGAATTGCGTGTGATTGTTGAAAGTGAAAAAGTCACTGACGATAATGCCGACGAATTATCTTTCGCCATTTCACAAAAAATTCAAGACACGATGCAATATCCTGGACAAATTAAAGTCACTGTCATTCGTGAAAAACGGGCAGTATCTTTTGCGAGATAAATTTTTTAATTGAAAATTGAAAATTGAAAGTTGGAATGATTAGTTTTGACTTTTAATTTTCAATTTTCAATGATAATCATGAAACAACTCTATCTTTTTTCACTTCTTTTTTTATGCGGTGTATTAAACGCTCAACCCATACCTGCATCAAAACAATCAGAACCTATTCTGATTACAGATGGAATTATTCATGTCGGCAATGGCAAAGTAATTGAACATGGCGTAATCGGTTTCGTGGACGGGAAAATTACTTTTGTCGGAACGGACGTATCGAGCAATTACGACAGAAATAGTTTCAAAAAAATTATTAGTGCAACCGGTAAACACGTTTATCCGGGTTTGATTGCACCGAATACGCATTTGGGTTTGGTTGAAATAGAATCAACGCGAGCAACTTTAGACAATGTCGAAGTTGGCGAACTTAATCCTTCCGTGCGCAGTATTATCGCTTACAATACAGATTCGCATATTATTCCGACCGTGCGTTCAAACGGTATTCTTGTAGCGGAAATAGCACCGGATGGTGGCAGAATTTCAGGCACTTCAAGCATCGTAGAACTTGATGCTTGGAATTGGGAAGATGCTGCACACGATTTAGATAATGGTTTGCATATTCATTTTCCGTCGCAAAGCACGCGCAGTTTTGATGGTTTTGAAGGATTTTCTTTCAAAAAAAATGAAAAATATGCGAAAGAAGTGATGGAGTTGGAAACTTTTTTTAGAGAAGCAAAGGTTTATGCAACAAAAGATGCGGCAAGCATAGGCACTAAAAATTTGAAGATGGAAGCGATGCGCGGTGTTTTCAATGGCACAAAAACTATTTTCGTTCATACTGAACTCGTTAAAGAAATGACGGAAGCCGTCACGATGCTATCCAAATACAGCAACAAGATTGTCATTGTCGGCGGACGCGACAGTTATATGATAGCTGATTGGTTAGCAAATAAAAAAATCGGGGTCATTCTCGATAGAACACAAAATTTGCCGGCACGCGAAGATGAAGATTATGATCAACCGTATAAAACGCCTGCACAATTACAAAAAGCCGGTGTCGTATTTGCTTTAAGCAACAATGGCGGTTGGCAAAACAGAAATTTGCCGTTCATGGCAGGTCAAGCAGTGCCTTACGGTTTAACGAAAGAAGAAGCATTAAGTGCAGTAACAAACAATACCGCAAAACTTCTCGGCATTGATAAAACACTCGGTACGCTTGAAGTGGGTAAAGATGCGACACTCGTTATTTCCGAAGGCGATATTTTGGATATGAAATCGTCGGCAGTCACCCGCGCTTTTATGCGCGGCAGAGATATTGATTTGAACAACAAACAAAAAGAAAATGCGGCGCGTTTTCAAACGAAATACGATAGAAGTAGAAACTAATTACGAATTACAAATTACGAAATTAAAAACGCGCAAAGAAAATATTTTTTTTGCGCGTTTTTAATTCAAAAAAAAATTCAAAAAAACCAAGATTAAAAGATTTGAAGATTTACAGGATTTGTAATTTGTAATTTGTAATTCTTAATTCACCTTTACAAACGCCCGTACCGGAAAAGTACCCATTCCTTTTACTTTTGGTGGCACTGCGGAAAATAATAATTTTTTACGTTTAGGCAACTTCGCCATGTTCGCCATGTGTTCAACGATGAGAATATTTTCGCGCAACAGAACTGTATGTACCGGACGCGTGCGTCGGCGCGTATCGTCAATATTATTGCTGTCAATACCCACGAGTTTCGCGCCGTTATCACGCAAAAAAATTGCCGCTTCTTCTGTTACAAACGGATGATTTATAGAATATGCTTCCGTACCGAAAAAATTACTCCAACCCGTATGGATTAAAACAGCTTTACCCTTTACATTTTTATTTTTGAAAAAAGATAGACCTACTTCAACATTTTTTTCAAACGGTGCGTTAATGACAACTGTTTCCAATTCTGCACAATGTTCGATTAATAATTCGGCAAGATCGTGACCGTCGGCATAACGGTGAAAGGGACAATCCATATAAGTGCCGGTATTAGATACCATTTCAATTTTCCCGATTTGAAAAGTTGAACCGTCGTCGTAATTCGCCGCCGTTTTTTCCCGCTCCCAAAAATCGCAAATTATTGGTGCGGGTAAACCTTTGTAAGTGACGAGTCCGTCGTAAATTTCGTGACTGAGGTCTATGAACTGCATAATTCAGTTTTTAATAAAATCTTATCGCGTTTCAAGGTTTATATTTATTTTCGTCGGTGAAAAAAACATTGCACGAAAGTACGTAAAGAAAATATTTTTTTAGATGTTAATTGAAATTTATCACGAACAACTCACAACTCACTTTGAATCCAAAAATGACAAATAGCTACCGTTCAAATTTTCCGATATTCAAAAGCAATCCGACACTCATTTATCTCGACAGTGCCGCTACGACGCATAAACCGCGTTCGGTGATAAAAGCTGAAGCGGATTTTTATTCGAAATACAATGCGAATGTGCATCGCGGCGTGTACGGTATTGCAGTTCAAGCGTCAAACGCTTATGAAAATGTGCGTGAAAAAGTGGTAGCATTTGTCGGTGCAGCGACTACAAATGAAATTGTTTTTACGAGTGGTACAACAGACGGTATTAATTTAGTAGCGCAAAATTTTTTATCGCCGCAACTCAATGCCGGTGACGAAGTAATAATTTCGGCAATGGAACACCATGCTAATTTAATTCCCTGGCAGCAAGTGTGCTTGCAAAAAAATGCCGTCTTGCGCGTAATTCCTTTTGATGAAAATGGTGTTTTGAATTTAAACGTTTATGAAAGTTTTCTCAACGCAAAAACAAAACTTGTTGCTGTCACTCACATATCAAACACACTCGGAACAATTAATCCGATTGAAAAAATTATAGATTCAGCGCATCAAAAAAATATTCCGGTGCTGATTGACGCAGCACAAAGTATCTCATCGCACGAAATTAATGTACAAAAATTGGGTGCCGATTTTTTGGTTTTTTCGGCACATAAGTTATTCGGTCCAACAGGTGTAGGAATTTTATTCGGCAAAGCACATCACCTTGAAACGATGCAACCGCATCAATTCGGCGGCGACGCAATACGTGATGTCACATTCGAGCGTACACTTTTCGCACCACCACCGCAACGTTTTGAACCCGGCACTCAAAACATTGCGGGCATCATCGGTCTTGGTGCAGCGATAGATTTTACAGAAAAAATCGGCAGAAAAAATATTTTTGCGCATACAAATAGTCTTTTAAAAATTGCTACCGGCAAATTACAAAACATAAAAGGTGTGCGCATCATCGGTAATGCGCCGGAAAAATCGGCAATTATTTCTTTCATTATCGGCGATATTCATCCGCACGATGCCGCATCTATTTTAGCGCAACGCAATATTTGTATTCGCGCAGGACAACATTGCACACAACCGATTATGGATTTTTTTGATTTGCCCGGCACTATTCGCGCTTCATTTTCTATTTATAATAATGAAAGTGATATTGAAAAATTAATTTCGGGGATTGACGAGGTGAAAACAATTATGCAGTTTAATTAAGGAGAACTCTACACGCCAAAAAAATAAAAAAATGCGCCAAGAAAAATAAATTTCTTAGCGCATTTTTTTATCCTTAAAAACACATTTAATAATTAACCATTATTTATCTTACTTTATCAACAATAGCAGTAAAAGCAGTCGGATTTGTTAAAGCTAATTCTGCTAAAACTTTTCTGTTTAAATCTACTTTGGCAACTTTAAGTTTGTGCATAAACACGGAATAACTTAAACCGCCATTCATACGCGTTGCGGCGTTGATACGCGCAATCCACAAGCGGCGAAAAGCACGTTTTTTCAATTTACGACCCACATAAGCATACGCCATAGCGTGGTCAACGGCATTTTTAGCAACCGTATAAACTTTTGAACGCGCACCGAAATAACCTTTCGCGGCTTTCATAATCTTGCGTCTTCTGTTTCGAGACGCTACTGAATTGACTGAACGAGGCATAATAAAGTTTTTAGTACAACGAAGAGCCGAATAAATTTCGTCTTTTTTCTTCGTTCTCGTTAAAAAATAAGATTAATAAAAAATGTCGGCAAAAATTAGTGATTACTGCCGATACCCAACAAAGTTAGTGCGCGATAGTGATCAGCTGCGTCAACGATGGTTGTGCCTAAAGTCGCTCCTTTCGAGTGTTTCGACTTTTTGCGCATTAAGTGACGGTGATTAGCGTGCGCAGCAACTACTTTGCCCGAGCCTGTTACTTTAAAGCGTTTTTTCGCGCTTGAATTGGTTTTAATCTTAGGCATAATAATTCAATGATGAATGATAAATAATGAATGAAAAATAATGGATTTCAATACTTGTATATTTTGAAGACTTAAAATTCAATTATGCCATAAATTTTTACCAAATTATTTAAAAAGTTTGCAAAGATACTATAAATAAATACTTTCACAAAATAATTTTCAGAAGTTGTTGTTTAGGTCTAACTTATGCAAAACTCTTGAAAAGTTTTATATAACCCATAACTTAAAACCTATTTTTTCTTTTTCGGTGTGACAATCACGAACATCCGTTTACCATCCATTTGCGGGAGCGATTCAGGTGTACCAAATTCAGCTAATGCTTCTAAAAAACGCAGTAGAACTAAATTACCGCGATCTTTGAAAGTAATACCGCGTCCTTTGAATTGCACAAACGCACGCACTTTCGAGCCTTCTTTCAAAAAATCGGTGGCATGACGCACTTTGAAATCAATATCATGATCGCCCGTTTCGGGTGTGAAGCGAATTTCTTTGATGACAGTTTTAGTTGTATTGGCTTTTATTTCTTTTTCACGCTTCTTTTTTTGGTACAAAAATTTAGCGTAATCTGCTATCCGACATACAGGCGGTGTCGCATTAGGTGTGATTTCAATCAAATCCAAATCCGCTTTGTTCGCCCATTCTTTGGCTTTTACGGTTTTGTAAATACCCGGTGTGATGGTTTCGCCAACTTTGATGCTCAACTCTTCGAGGGCATCACCTACGAGACGAATCTCCGGAACTTTAATGAGGTCATTGATACGGTGTTCCGGTTCAATTTCTCTTTTTTGGTTACTTGCGTTATTATTAGGACGGAATACTTTAGCCAAAAGAAAATTTATTTGTGAATAAAAATTGTTACTTTAATAAAAGTCCACAAAATTAAGGAAATTAATTTCATTTATAAAACTAAAATCAAATTTCGATAAAAAAATTAAGAATTAGTATTCTTTCAACGACAATAAGACCAAAGTACACGCATTTTCGGTTTCGATACCTTCATCTTCCGCTAATTTTTTGAATACACTATTTTCCGTGCCGGGATTAAATATAATCCTGCGCGGATGTAACGCTAAAATATAATCGTAGTAGTCAGTTTGGATTTTCGGATTGATGTACAATGTCACTGTATCAATATCGTTTAATACTATTTTTCCGGTGTAAATCGGATTTCCGTCAATCTCGCCCGATTTATTTCCAATCAAAACAACTTCATGTCCGTTTTTTTTCAGACGTTGCGCCGCCTTGAATGCCATGCGTTCCGGATTTGTTGTGGCACCGATAATTAAAGTTTTTAGCATTGCAGTCCGTTTAAAAAAATTTTAATTTTAATTTTTATTCACCATTTCCGCGACTTTTTTCACAACGCCCGGCGTTCTTGGACCGAAATATACGATTTCATTTTCTTCGATGCGATAAATTCGATTATTTTTTGCAGCGGGCGTGAGCGAAACACCGGGCATTTCTTTAAATTTTTCGGGAGAACCGAATTTATCGAAACCGAAATCAGTGGCGATAATAATATCGGGTGCAGATTTTGCAATCATTTCAGCATTTGTACGCGCCATACCGCCCACCGAATCAATCGCATTCACACCGCCCGCCCATTCAATTATTTCATTCGCCGTGCTTTTTTTTGTCATCGCGAGATAAATATTTGCTGCTCTGCCATAATGAATAATGAGTATGCGCGGTCTTTTTTCGCCCACTTTAGCATCGTGCAATACACCCGCCATATCCATATCCATTTTTTTTATGAGGCTATCGGCAACAGATTCTTTGTGAAAATAAGCACCGACCTCGCGCAATAAAATTTTCGCGCTGTCTAATCCGCGACCGGCGTGCATTTCCAATAACGGAATATCTACTTTTTTTACTTGATCAATCACCGCAGCGGGTGCGATATTTCCGTCGTGAATCACGACAGTTGGTTTCATCGAAATAATACCTTCAGCACTTAAAGCACGGTGATAGCCAACG
>JAYTNA010000839.1:0-11097 GCA_043748865.1 Saprospiraceae bacterium | reverse complement strand
GGCAATGTTTTTCGCGTATTGGCACGTTTCTTCGGAATTGATGTACCGATTGACACAACTGAAGGAAAAAAGATTTTCATCGATTTAGCGTATCAAGTTTTGGATAGAGGAAATCCCGCCGGTTACAACCAAGCGATTATGAATTTCGGAGCCACTGTTTGTACGCCGGTGGCACCTGATTGTAAAAATTGCGCTTTGGCAACCGAATGTATCGCACTGCAAACGCAACGCACAGGTGAACTGCCGATTAAACTAAAAAAAACAACAAAGAAAAATTTATTTTTTCAATACCTTATCGTTCAATCCGATGATTGCGTTTTTATTCGCAAACGGACGGCACGCGATATTTGGCGCGATTTGTACGAGTTTTCCCTCATTGAAACCGAAAATAATATTGTAGACGGTAGTGTCGAAGAAATTTTATTTATAGAAGCTACTTTGAAAAATTATTTGAGAGAAAATTTTTTGTTGCAAAAAAAATCAAAGATTTATAAACAAGTTTTAACGCATAGAAACGTTTTCGCCACGTTTTGGGAAATAGAAGTAGATACAGGTTTTTCTTTCACCGAATCCGATTTTGTGAAAGTACCTCGACATCATTTAAGTACATTCGCTTTTCCGAAAGTGATTGATAATTATTTGAAAGATAAGGTTTTGACTTTGTTTTGACTGGTGTAACGTTAAGTGATTCGCCAAATAAATATACTTTTGGCGGACTGCTAAGTCCGACATAAATGCCGAAGAGATGCCACATCCAGACCACTAAAAAAGTCCGACCCCTGCACATCAACGATATTAAACCTTGAAAAAAGTTCTTCGCTATACCAACCGAGTTCGCGCGTTTTTTTTATAACGATGGCATGATACGGATTTTTATATGCAAAATTTGTCATCGCCGCGCCCGTTTGCCAAATGCTCACTGTTGCTTGTTGTACCCAAGGCAATTCGCCGACACCGATGCTAAAAAGTTTTTCAAGATAATTTTCTATTGAAGCACTTGCCGAAGGTACATATTTCCAAAATTTAAAAAGATATTTTTTCTTTATGGTGGCGCGTGTGAGTACAGCAATCGGTTTTGTCGCATCGTAAACACCGCCTATTGTAAACGGATTTTTTCCGTCCCAAACACCATGCACCATCGTCGGTTGTAAATAAAAAGTGACGCAATCGGTTGCGTGTTTTCTGTAATCGGCATAAAAAGAATGGTGATTGAAAAAATCGTCGGCAGCTTCTCGCGATTCCCAGCAAGCAAGCCATGCATACATACCTAAGTTCGGTGTCATAGAAAAACCGGTGCCGCTACCGGTGCCAAGCATTTTTGCAAACGTGCGTCCGACAATTTTTCGGTTGACAAATGACCGCAATCCCATTTCTTTAAACGCAAAGAAACGGTTGCCCATGCTTTCAAAATTGAAAAATGTAATAGTAGTGATGATGATGTAGAATTTGAAGGTATTAACACGTCATTGTTGCGATTTGTTTTTAGCAATGGCGAAACAAGTGTAATAGGTAATAAAGATTGTTTAGAAGAAGGATTATGATACCGTAAGCAGCAAGATTTTACAGTGCAAGAAAATAATTTTTTTTTCGTTTTAAATTCTTCAGGCAATTTATTTTGCTTGAACTATACCTATTATGTGGTGCTTACCAAAATATGACATTTTTCATAAAACATTTTATTTTATTTTGCGTATATTGCGTGTACAATTATTTATTTATAAATTTGTGCCGTTTTAAAATGACTAAGGAACATTTCATACAGTACAATCTTCTTTGTAAAAAATCTTCTGGTTATATTTATTCTTTGTTCCTTCATATTTGTAGTTAACGGCGTGTTAATTTGTTTGTATGGTGAACGATTTAGGATGACAGAGCGTTATATCATCGTTATTAAATAGAAAAGTATGATCTCCGAGAGAGATTTTATAATAATTATGTTCATGGGATTATAAGTTTGTTGTTGGGGCCGTTTCGATTTTTTCGAACCGGCTCTTTTTATTTTTGTGAATACTTTCTTGAAAAATACAAATGAAATGTTAAACACTCCGTTAGCATTTTTTCGTTCAAAACTTTATCTATATCTTTGATTTGTCAAAATTGAAAGAATTTTTTTTTTCGTATTGATCATTAATAAGGTTTTAGTTGGTTTTGTTTGTAATAGTTTTGAGGATAGCTTTATCATAAAGGCTATCCTTTTTTGTTTTTTACTTTCGGAAAATAGAATTAAATTTGTCCGTAAAAAAATTTAAAAAATGGCGGCAATAGCAATCTTAGAAAAAAGAGTTCAAAAAACTATTCAATATTCCTTTGATGAGTATCTCAGGAAAGAAGAGAAGGCATTACACAAACACGAATTTTATAACGGACAAATTATTAAAATGTCAGGCGCGAAATTTAGACACAATCAAGCCGCTACAAATATAAGCAGTGCTTTAGTCGTAGGAGTAAAAAAACTAAAGAAAAAACACTTTGTCTTAAACAGCGATCAGAAGGTTTTCATCGAGCAAGAAAACGTCGCATTATATCCCGACGCGCTTGTTGTTTGCGAAACACCTATTTTTTGGCAAGAAAGAGAAGATATAATTATAAATCCTTTAGTTGTTGTAGAAGTTTTATCGCGTGGTACTGCCGCATTTGACAGGAACGGCAAGTTTTTTTATTATAAATCCTTGCCGTCGTTTAGAGAATATGTTTTGATTAATCCCGATAAAATTTCTGTAGATATTTGGTATCAGAAAACTGAAAACACATGGGAAATGAAAACATTCAATCAGGAGTCTGATATTTTGAATTTTCAATCACTTGAAATTTCTGTAGCTATGACGGATATTTATTTCGGCTTAACTTTTCCAACTAAATTAAAAATTTAATGTACGAAACGCTCATCAAAGAACTTCAACAAAGCCATACTCAACTCATAGCCGTTTCGAAAACAAAACCCAATGCGGCAATTTTGGATTTGTATAACAAAGGTCAACGCCTCTTCGGCGAAAATTATGTACAAGAACTTACCGAAAAACAATCGCAATTACCGACAGATATCGAATGGCATTTCATCGGACATCTTCAAAGTAACAAAGTAAAATTCATCGCACCATTCGTCAATATGATTCAAGGCGTAGATTCACTTCGGTTGGCACAAGAAATAAATAAACAGGCACAAAAAAATAAGCGCGTCATTAATTGTCTTTTACAATTTCATATTTCTAATGAAACAACAAAATTCGGATTTAATTTAATCGAAGCAGAAGAAATGCTGACGGCATACGCGCCCACAACTTTGGAAAACATAAAATGGTGCGGTGTAATGGGCATGGCAAGTTTTACGGACGATAAAAAACAAGCGCGTACGGAATTTCAAGCACTAAAAAATATCTTTGATACACTTAAAGCAAAATTTTTCTCGACCTCACCGGATTTTAGAGAAATCTCAATGGGTATGTCCGATGATTATAAAATTGCCATTGAACATGGTGCAACGATGGTACGCATCGGGAGTTTACTTTTTGGTAAGAGATAAATTTGCTTTGAGGTTTGAGGTTTGAGTAAAAAAAATATTTTAGCCAATTCAATATCCCTTTTTCCCTATTTCTCACATCTTAAACATTAAAAACTTATGGCTCAAAGCACAAAGCACAAAGCTCATATAATAATACTAAAAAAAGGAAAAAGCGAAGCCTTGCGCCGATTTCATCCATGGATTTTTTCCGGTGCGATTGCAACGATGGATAAAGACATAATCGAAGGTGATATTGTACACATCGCTACTGAACAAGGTAAAATTGTAGCTACCGGTTTTTACAGCGATGCTTCTATCGCCGTGCGCATTTTGAGTTTTTCGGAAACCGTTATTGATACCGATTTTTGGAACGAAAAATTAAAATCTGCTTTTCAAGCGCGTCAAGCAATGGGATTAGTAGATAACACTTCGACAAATTGTTATCGTTTGATTCATGCCGAAGGAGATGGTTTGTCGGGTTTGATTGTTGATTTTTATAACGGCGTTGCTGTCGTTCAATGTCATGCCGTCGGAATGCACCGGATGATGCATTTTATCACCGCTGCTCTAAAAAATATTTTGCAACACAGACTCATCGCCGGTTATGATAAAAGCCACGAAACTTTACCGCTGAATTACGTTGCAGAAAATAAAATTCAAAACGGCTATATTTTTGGCGATGTTATAACACCGCATATATGTTCCGAAAACGGCAATAGTTTTGCGATCGATTGGATAACGGGGCAAAAAACAGGATTTTTTTTAGACCAACGCGACAATCGCGCTACACTGACGCATTATGTACGCGACAAAAAAGTACTAAACGCTTTTTGTTATTCCGGCGGGTTTTCGGTTTATGCCCTCAAAGCCGGTGCATCAAAAGTTTGTTCCGTTGATATTTCTCCGAAAGCGATTGATTTAACGCATCAAAATATCAAACTTCAAAATGATGACACTTTTGAATCGAAACACTCGGCTATTGTTACCGATGCTATTCCGTTTTTAAAAGAGCATGAACAAATGTACGATGTCGTGATTGTTGACCCGCCCGCATTCGCTAAAAGTGTTTCTAAACGCCACAACGCCGTTCAAGCCTACAAACGTTTGAATGAAATGGCACTGCGTCGCATCGTTTGCGGCGGTATTTTATTTACATTTTCTTGTTCGCAAGTTGTTGACCGTCAACTTTTTTACGATACGATTGTCGCTGCCGCTATTGAAGCTAAACGCAATGTGCGTGTTTTGCAACAACTCACACAAGGTGCCGACCATCCGGTCAATATTTTTCATCCGGAAGGCAGCTATTTGAAAGGTTTGGTGTTGTATGTGGAATAAAATTAAATGCCTGAATCATGATTTTTATGATTTAAAAATCATGTAAACTTATTTTAGAACAATACAATAATAACTCAAACAAAAAAACCTTCCAAGCATCAAGCTCGAAAGGTTTTTTTTATTAGATGTTATTTTCTGAATCAGAATTTTCAGAATGAGCAGAATTTTTAGAATGTGGAGTCATGTGAGAAATTCTTGCACTCATACATTTTATTAATTCTAAAATTCTGAAAATTCTGATTCAGAAACTAACCATTCCTTATTAAGATTTCGCTTTCAACGTCTTCTTAGCCGGCACCGCAGGTGTAGTCGGTGTGGGAGTATTCGTTGTCACTGTTGTTTGCGGTTTATACTCCGATAAGTCGAGATTTTTAGAGAAATCCAACATAATCGGTGCGGCGATAAAGACAGAAGAATAGGTTCCTGCTGCAATACCGATGAGTAATGCGAAAGAGAAACCGCGTAAACCACTGCCACCGAAAATAAATAGAATCAATAACACCATCAAAATAATGACTGAAGTGATAATCGTACGACTGAACACAGAGTTAATCGCAGAGTTAATCACTTCCGACATATTTTTACCGGATGAAACGTTGTTGCGCATATATTCGCGAATACGGTCGTAAACAATTACCGTATCGTTGATAGAGTAACCCAAAATCGTCAGAATTGCTGCCACCAATGCTTGATCAATCTCGAGAGAGAAAGGCAAAATACCATGGAAGATTGCAAAAACCGACAAAGTAATGAGCGCGTCATGCACCGTTGCAACAATAGCACCCAAAGAATACTGCCAACGGCGGAAACGAATTAAGATAAACGCCGCAATACCTAACAAACCAAAAATCGCTGCTTTCGTTGACGAATTTTTAATGTCATCGGCAACCGTAGGTCCTACTTTTGTTGAAGAAATGATGTGCGTTACATTCGCATCACTTTTTTTGAAGTCTTGTATTTTTAAGCCGCCACCATCAATAGAAGCGTTAATACCTTCGAATAATTTTTGAACAACTTGATCTTGTGCCGTCGTTGAATTATCTTTTACTAAATAAGATGTCGTGATATTGAAAGTATTTTCCGTACTTACCGATTTCACAACGGTTGATTGATTGTCAAAAGATTTTGTAAGTGCGGCACGTAAATTATCGGCATTAACGGGTTTATCGAAATGGACCGTATAAGAGTAACCGCCTTTAAAATCCACACCCAATTCAAATCCGCGTGTTACTACCGCAAAAATACCGGCAGCGATTATTAAACCGGAGACCAAATAAGCCGGACGACGCAATTTCATCCAATCAACATTAATATTTTTAAAAGCATTTTCAGAGAAAGGTGCCCAAAATTTTATTTTCCATCCGCGTTCTACCCAAAAATCAACCAATAAACGTGTTAAAACGAAAGCCGTAAATAAAGTAAAAATAATACCGATAGCTAACACGATACCGAAGCCTTTAATAGGACCTAAACCAAAATAATAAAGTGCTAAAGCTGCAATGAAAGCCGTCACGTTACCGTCAATGATAGCACTGAAAGCGTGTTTGAAACCTTCACTGATGGCAGTTGCCATATTTTTTCCGGCGTTCAACTCCTCTCGAATACGTTCATAAATAATTACGTTTGCATCTACCGCCATACCCATCGTTAAAACGATACCTGCGATACCCGGCAAAGTCAACACCGTTCCTTTCGATGTGAGCATACCGATAATGAAAAATAAATTCGCAAATAACGCAATGATAGATATTAAACCACCTGTCGAATAATAAATCCACATGAAAACTAAAATCGCTAAGAAAGAAATACCGAGCGACAACATAGAAGAGTGAATGTTTTGCGCACCCAAAGTAGGTCCTACCGTACTTTCTTGTATAATTTCCGTGCGTGCCGGTAATTTACCGACTTCTAAAATACTCGCCAAATCTTTCGCGCCTTGCGCATCGTAATTACCTGTGATGGATGATTGTCCGCCCAGAATCGGTCCGTTGCTTAATCCGGGTGCAGAAACAACTTGACTGTCTAAAACAATCGCTATTTCGCGTTTTTCGTTGTAGGCTTTTGTCGTCAATTGTCCCCAGCCGGCTGCACCTTGAGGATTCATGGACATAGATACTTCAAAATTACCGCCGCCTTTTTCTGTCGGACGCGCTTGTGCCGTTGTCACACATTCACCCGAAAGTGATGCACCATCTTTGCCCGGCGATTTTTTCAGAGCATATAATTCGTAAGTTCCGGTTGATTTGCCGTCTTTATCTTTTATAGCTTCTTTCGACCAAGCAAAAACCACATCGCGCGGGAATTTTGCTTGAACATCCGGTTGAGATAAATAATCGTTAAGTGCTTTTTTCTTATTTTTATCCGCATAACCAAGGATTGGAGAACCTTGTTGTACCTGATTTGGCATAAAAATAGACAAAATCGGTCCTGCTTTTTTCTGATTAGAACTATCTTTTTTAATTGAGTCCTCATTCATACCGGTTTGTCTGGCTTTCAACATATTGTCGGCATCCACTAAGCCTTTAAAAATCGGCTCGTCGGAAGTGCGATATACTTCCCAAAATTCCAAATTGGCAGAGGCTTGCAAGAAGGTACGTGCACGTTCCGGATTTTCGATACCCGGAAGTTCAACGACAATAATATCTCTACCTTTATCTAAGGTAACATTCGGTTGCACAACGCCGAGTCTATCAATACGTTCTTTCAAACGATTAGTAGTTAATTCGACCGTTTCATTCGCTTTTTCTCGAATAAGCGTTTGCACTTGCGCATCACTCGATTCTAAATTGAGATTATTTTTTAACGCTGCGTTGCGTGCAAAAACACCGGCTAATTTACCTTTTCCGGCAATTTTTTCATATTCTTCAACAAAAAGTTGAATAAAATCCAATTGCGATTCTCTCTGACGCGATGTGGCATTTGCCATTGCTTGGGTGAAATTCGGGTCGGTACTATTGCCGCTCAAAGATTTTAAAAAATCTTTTAAGTCAACGCGCAAAAGCACGCTCATACCGCCTTTCAAATCGAGACCCAAAGCCAACTGTTTGCTTTTAAGTTCTTGATAAGTGTAATTGCCAATGAGTGGAATACTCATTACTTTTTCGCTCGACATGGAATCGAGATACGCAATTCTGTATTCTTTTTTTGCTGCCAAACGGTTTTCGGGTGTAGAGAGTGCACTTAATCGTTCTGCGTAACTGTCTGCTGCTTTTTCAACTTTATTGGTCGGAAAATAATATAAGAACTGACCTGCGCAAATTATTAGTAGCAACACCAAAAAAAACGTAATTAATCCTTTACTTTGTTGCATCGTTAGTGAGTTTTAAAAAAAATTATTATAGCAAATGGGCTTTTAGCTTTGAACTTTTAACTTTGAAATTTGAGTTATAGACTTGGGTATCTCATAGCTCAAAGCTAACAGTACAAAGCTATTTTTTTGCCAAAATCCGAAAAAATCGAAATTGGCGTGCAAATATAAAACTTTTGTTGAAAAAATTAGTTTTTTCTTTAAAAAAGCGGTGACGTTAAGTGTGTCATTGCATTTTTTATTACTGTCTAAAATTATTCCAAAAATATTAAAAAGAGATAAAGTGTTGGAAAAATAATTGATAATACACTTTCATTTTTCCATTGTAGCTAATTTCTCTACTTGATCTAATTGCGGACTAACGGCAAAACTGAAAAGAATCACTGCAAATAAAAAAATGCCAACGTATTATCTACGCGGCATTTTTTTTGCGAAAATTACTCGCAAATTTCGAGACGGTGAATTTTTAATTTATGATCACCTACCCAATTTTTTAAACTCTTGCAGACCTAAATAAAATCCTACACCGAAAAGTAAGGAAATTAGACCCGCGAATAACGGGATTAATTCAGTCATTTTTTGATTGATTGATGAGTTTTAAATAAATACCAAATGCTAAAATTGACGGAACCCAAATGCCAACAAATATTGCCGATTCTCTTTCTCCCTTAAACCAGGAAACTTCAGAAAATATGAGCGATAATAAAGCTGCAAGCATAAGCACTAAGTCGGAAGCGGTGAATTTTTTAAACATGAGTTTTAAATTTTTTCTATTTAGCTTTTTAACAATTATTTATTTGATAAAGTTTTAGTTTCCGAGATTATTTACTTTTCACAATTTTAAATTTAGTAAATAAGTACGGGTGAAAAATTATTAAATTTGAAGTACACATTTATACTTGTGCAAGTGTACGAAAATATTTGAGTTACCGCATAACTTTGCACTTTTATTATTTATTTTCGGTGCATTAGAAACGCAAAATAAATAATCTACCGAACTATTACCGACCGTCTACACAACATGAAAGCTAAAAAATCTTACGGGCAACATTTTCTCAATCGCCCGGACATTGCAGAAAAAATTGCAGAAAGTTTAACACTCACTGAACGCTATCCGCGTGTTTTAGAAATTGGTCCCGGTCAAGGTGCGCTCACGAAATACCTCATCAATAAACCCTATACGCTGAAATTGGTGGAAGCAGATGATGATATGTCGGCAGCGATACGGAAAAATTTTTTGAATTTTAATCAAGAAAACCTCATTTCAAAAGATTTTTTGAAACTCGATTTATCCGATGTGTTTGACAATCAGCCTTTTTGTCTTATCGGTAATTTTCCGTACAACATTTCTTCGCAGATATTGTTTGCCATGATAGATAATCACGCGCTTGTGCCGGAAATGGTAGGTATGTTTCAACGGGAAGTTGCAGAAAGGGTAGTAGCTCCGCCCGGAAATAAAGTTTACGGTATCATCAGCGTTTTGGTACAAGCCTTTTACGACGGCAAATTACTTTTCGGCGTTGATAAAAATTGTTTTATCCCGGCGCCCAATGTACAATCTGCCGTAATTCGGCTCGTCAGAAAAGAAAATACAGATTTAGGATGCAATGAAAAACTATTCCGACGCGTTGTTAAACAGGCGTTTTCTCAAAGGCGAAAAATGTTGCGCAACACTTTGAAAATGTTTTTTGCTAAAGATGATATGTCGCTGCTCGAACCTTTTTTTGAAAAAAGACCGGAACAATTATCGCTGGAAGAGTTTATAGCTTTAACAAAAAAAATAGAGACAACGGACAACAGACAACAGACAACAGGCAACGGACAATAGGAAACGGATAATTTTTAGTTTTCAATTGTCTGTTGTCCGTTGTCAACTTTCAATTAAATAAATGCAAACAGATATTTTAGTTATCGGTGGCGGCATCGCCGGATTGAGTTATGCGATTAAAGTGGCGCGTCAACGTCCAGATTTACGGATTGATGTATTGACGAAAACAGTGGAAAGCGAATCGAATACGCGCTACGCGCAAGGCGGTGTTGCGGCGGTTTGGAACATGGACACTGACAGTTATGTCAAACACGTTGCCGATACTTTAGACGCCGGAGATGGTTTATGCAATAAAAGAATTGTAGAAATTGTTGTTAAAGAAGGTCCGGAACGTGTGCGCGAAATTATAGATTGGGGTACGCGATTTGATATGCACGGAACTGATTACGATCTCGGACGAGAAGGCGGACACACTGAAAACAGAATTTTGCATTATAAAGACCTCACCGGTTGGGAAATTCAACGTGCTTTGGTCGAAGAAATGAAACACCACGCCAATATTCATATTCACGAGCATTATTTCGCCGTTGATATTATCACGCAACACCACTTGGGTCATGTTGTTAATCGCGTAACACCCGGCATCACTTGTTACGGTTGTTACGCTTTGAATAAAAATACAGGCAAAATAGAAACCTTTATTTCAAAACTCACGATGATGGCAACCGGCGGAACGGGACAAGTGTATAAAAACACTACCAATCCTGTTATTGCCACCGGAGATGGCATTGCTATGTTTTATCGCGCTAAAGGACGTGTTGAAGATATGGAGTTCGTGCAATTTCATCCGACGGCTTTATATAATCCGGCGGGAGAAAATCCGAATTTTTTAGTGTCGGAAGCCGTGCGCGGTTTTGGTGCTATTTTGAGAACACCGGACGGAAAAGAGTTTATGGAAAAATACGATCCGCGCAAATCGCTCGCACCGCGCGATATTGTGGCGCGTGCGATTGATTCTGAAATGAAAATTTTTGGTTCGGAGTTTATGTACCTCGACTGCACGCACTTAGATAAAGAAGCCTTTTATGCACACTTCCCGACGATTTACGATAAATGTTTGAGCATCGGCATTGACGCGATGAAAGATTTTATTCCCGTTGTACCGGCTTGTCATTATATGTGCGGCGG
>JAYTNA010000838.1:0-1776 GCA_043748865.1 Saprospiraceae bacterium | reverse complement strand
TGATGCACCGCACCGCACAACGGACACGGAGTGCCGTCACTTAATTCTGCCGAAAGTGATTCTAGTTTTTCATTCCCGTAAAGCACCGTAATATTTTTTTGCAAGGTTTCGGCGTGCGTAACGGCATTTTTGAGTTTATCTTTTATGAGCAATACGCAAGCGGAAAGTTTCGTAGAAATATCCGCATCAATCCCCAATCTCGGAAAAATATTAATGATAATATTTTTTTTTCGATCATCTACACCGGTAAATCTTGCTTCTAATTCCGCTTTTTGTTTCGACAGCGTTTCTAAATCTTTATTCAATACGTTGAATTGATTGAACCAATCGGAAATCGCGTTCAATTCGGAAAAATCCGGCGGATTTGCCGACAACGCATCGTGTTCAAGCACAAAAGGTGCTTTTTGTTGCGATAAAATTTGCTTTTGCTCTGCAAATTGTTTTAATTGAGTATTTGTTTTTTCAAGTTCAGTTTTTAAAATTGCTAATTCTTGTTCCGATATTTTTATTTTTATGAGCAATTTATAATCCTCAACTTCTTTCAAAATTTCGTCTTTGCGCTCATAATCGTTTTGAAAAGTTGCTTGCACAGTTTTAATCTCTAAAGTTTGTTTTTCAAGTAATGTTAATTGTTTCATTTGCACCAAAACATCTTTTTGTTGAGTGACTTGTTCAGCAGTCTTCGATTGAAATTGTTCGTACAACGTTTTAATATCCGTCAAATAATATTCGTAATCGGCAATTTTTTGGCGCAATGCTTGCATATCGGCATCTTTCCGGTCAAATTTTAAAATTTCTTTTTCCACCAATGCCATCGCCTCCATTTTTTCTTTCAAACGCTTTTGCGTTGTCTCGTTTTTTTGACCCCCTGCAAGTTCTTTTTTAGTTGCGGTTAAATCTGATTTTATTTTTTTCAGAAGTTGTCTTTTTTCTTTGATGCCGGCGTCCGACACTTCGCCGATTTCGTTAAGTTTTTCTTTTAAAATCAACAGTGCGTTATTATTTTCCGTTTCCAAAATTCTGACATTTTCTTCCAACTCAAATTTTTCGAGGTGTGGGAAAATATCTTTAATCATCCGCGTTCTGTCAGTGTTGCCAAGATGCAAAAAATTTTGAAATTCATTTTGAGGAATAATTACGGTTTGGCGAAAGTTTTTCCCTTCCAATCCCAAAATTTTTGCGGCATCAAACGTATCAGTAGGTGACCAAGTTCCGTCTTCTTGCAAAATTGAATAACGAAATTCAGGTGTATTTACGCTGTCAAAGTGTCTTTTATTGCGCGTGGCAGTTACAATTATGCGGTAAGTATCTTTTTCTGTTTTAAAAATAAAATCGATCATCATCTTAGCGGAGCGCAAGTTCATAATGTTATAACTGCGTCCTTTGCTGTCCATTCGCGCCACTTCGCCGTACAAAGCAAACATCATCGCTTCAAGTATGGAAGATTTGCCACTACCGACTTTTCCAAAAATACCGAAAATGCCACCGCGCATCAAACGCGTGAAATCAATTGCCACTTCGTTTTCGTAAGAATAAAAACCTTGAATTTTTAAAGAGATTGGAAGCACCGCGTTTTTTTAGACGTAAAAATGTTTTAGATTGTAATTTGAAGAAGATTATTTTTCTATTTGCTGAATTTCATTTGTACAAAGATATGTAAATTTATTAAAAAAACCGTAAAGCGGTTGAATTTGCATAGTCCCAAACGAACCGCGGAAATAATTAAATACAATTTTTACAACTGCAACGTATTTATTCGCGCGATTGAAAAAACCG